>NZ_JSYF01000171.1:0-13982 GCF_054824225.1 Pontibacter sp. HJ8 | reverse complement strand
GGTAGCTGGTGAGTTTATCCCATTGCAGCGCCTGAAAACCGGCCCAACCTCCCTCGGCTACCAGTGTGTTGAGCAGGGCCCGGTTTCCCGATTCTTCGCCCTGGTTATTGATGACTTCGTTTTTGCCGATTTCAGATCCGATCAGCCGGTTGCCCTGCAACTCCACCCGGAAGGTGCTGCTGGCGTCCTTTGTAAAAAAGTGTTCTGTCACTGCTTCTTTCTCCACAGGCGGGTGCGGCTGTTGACTCGGGTTCACGGTGAATTCAGCCAGGTCATCGGTGGTTCTGATGGAGGCGATTCTTACCCAGTTCTCCACTTTTGTTGCCGGCAGGGTTATTTTCATATAGTGGCCTTCCTGTGGTATTTCTGCCGTGATTTGGCGTCCGTGCTCGTCGTGCAGTTCAAAGGTGGAGTTGATGCCTTCCAGGTTAGACCACAGGTTCACATTGAACAGTTTTTTCCTGGACTCTTCAAAGGCCTGGCGGGCACTGCCGGCATCGGGGTAGTCCTGGTCATTGCGGTAGAGTTTATCTTTGGCTTCATCGCCCTGTACCGCTTTTACTTCTTTCTTTATCTTATCGACGATCTTCTTTATACCCATCGTTAGTTTCCTCCTCCTTTTAGAGCGTTCTTGATTATCGGATCTTGCCTGCGCGTTAGAGTACCAGATTCCTTCCTATACAGCTATCCGGTACTTCACCAGCTTCAATCTTATACCTGTGTAATTCCCTGCGGCTCTCTATAATCCGACTCTACAATACGCTCAAAAAAGAGAGATGTTGGAGCTTCCGGTCTTGTTTGCTGCATGGGTTGCACAAGAAAAAGCCCCTTCTGTCCATCGGCAGAAGGGGCTTTACATTCAGGCGATAAGCGCTCCTGACACCAGGGGCAGGTATAGCGGCAGGTTAGGAATGAATACTTTTAGCCGGCGCTTTTCCTTCCTCCACATAAGGTGCCACATCTTCATCTTTCTCGAGTGACCAGCCTGTTTTCAGGCCGATGATGAACCAGGCCAGGGCCAGCACACCGCCTGCGAAAATCGTGTCACCGATCACGCGCAGCCAGCGCAGGGTGTTCATGGTATCGGTCTGCATAAACTCCATGGAGCGGGCGTACCAGAGCCCGTGTTCCACACTGGCCCAGGTCTGCATCAGGCCGATCGGCAGCACGCTGATGAGCACCATCAGGGCCAGGCCGATGTTGATGGACCAGAAGGCAAAGCTGATCACCCCGTCTTTCCAGCGGCGTCGGGCAGAAAGACCTTTCAGCACAAACAACATCAGGCCGATGCCCAGTATACCGTATACCCCAAACAGGGCCGTATGCGCGTGAACCGGCGTCGTGTTGAGTCCCTGCATGTAGTAGAGCGCGATCGGCGGGTTGATCACGAAACCGAATACACCGGCACCCACCAGGTTCCAGAAAGCGACGGCTACGAAGCAGTAGATGGGCCATTTGTAGGCTTTGATCCATTGGGTGGCCCGGCTGATCTGCAGGTTATGGTAGGCCTCAAAGCCGATCAGTACCAGGGGTACCACTTCCAGGGCACTAAAGGTAGCCCCCAGCGCCATGATGGCAGTAGGGGTTCCGCTGAAGTACAGGTGGTGGAATGTGCCGATGATACCGCCGAACAGGAAGATGATCGTGGAGAACAGCACTGTTGCGGTGGCCATTTTGGTTTCCAGCAGCCCCATCCGCACAAAGAGGAAGGCAATCACCACCGTCGCGAATACTTCAAAGAAGCCTTCAACCCACAGGTGGACCACCCACCAGCGCCAGTATTCTGCGATTGCCAGGTTGGTATGCTGCCCCCACATCAGGCCGGAAGCGTAGAAGATGGCAATGGCAGCCGAGGAGATCAGGAACATCCCCAGCAGGTGACGCCCTTCCACATCGTTGCGGAAAGCAGGCATGATCGCACGCACCATCAGCCCCAGCCACAAAAACAGCCCGACCAGCAGGAAGATCTGCCAGAAGCGACCCAGGTCTACATACTCATAGCCCTGGTGACCGAACCAGAAGTTTTCGGCATAGCCCAGTTTCTGCATGATGCCGTACCACTGACCGGCCAGCGAGCCCGCCACGATGATGAGCAGGCAGACGAAGAGGAAGTTCACCCCCAGCTTCTGGAACTTTGGCTCATAACCCGAAACGGCAGGGGCAATGTAGAGGCCCGTTGCCAGCCAGGAAGTGGCGATCCAGAAGATGGCCAGCTGCACGTGCCAGGTACGGGTGATGGAGTAGGGGAGATAGTCTGCCAGCGGGAAGCCGTACAGGGCCTGTCCCTCCACGCCGTAGTGTGCCGACACCACCCCCAGCGTGACCTGCACCAGAATGAGCGCCGTCACGATCCAGAAATACTTGAGCGTCGCCCGCATGGAAGGCGTGGCTTTGAGACCGAGCAGCGGATCTTGCTTGGGTAACCTGGAATGATCAATCTCATCTTCCTTGTTGGAAGCATAGTAGTAGGCCAGCAGTCCTACACCTGCTATCAGGATGATCACAGAGAAGCCTGTCCAGATGATCAGGTCGCTGCTTGGCTCGTTGGCCACCAGTTTTTCGGCAGGCCAGTTGTTGGTATAGGTAATCTTTTTGCCCGGGCGTTCGGTCACGCAGGCCCAGGAAGTCCAGAAGAAGAAACTGTTGAGCTTCTCCATGCGCTCGGGATCTTCCACGGTGTTGTTTTTCATGGCATAGGCGTCGCGGTACTTGGCCAGCGCCGGGTCATTCATGAACAGTCCGGTATAATGCTTGCTTACTTCTGCGATGGCTTCGGCCCGCAGGTCCGAAACGGTCAGTATACCTGTTTCCTTGTCGTAGGTATTGGCGCGGATCTGCTTTTGCAGGCGCGCCTCCAGCATCGCTTTCGACTCCTCGTCCAGCTCCTCATAGGTCAGGCCTTTTTCCTGTTGTGCCCAGTAGTCGAGGAAATACATGGCTTCCTTGTGCAGCCAGTCCGCACTCCAGTCGGGCGCGATGTACGCCCCGTGTCCCCAGACAGATCCCAGTTCCTGGCCGCCCGTGGACTGCCATACGTTCTGCCCGTCTTTGATGTCCTGCTCCGTGAAGAGGACTTTTCCGGATGTGGTCACCACCTTCGCAGGTATAGGAGGTGCTTCCCGGTAGATCTCGATCCCGTAGTACCCGAGAACGGCGAAGGAGCCGACGATGACGGCAATGAACCCCAGCCATAGGTTTCTGTATTTCATAAAAAGTAGACGTTTGTAATGGTTTATAATTTATTTGTGAGTAGAAATCAAAAGCCGGAGCCTGGCGCACTGTCAGAACATATAGGTCAGGTTCACCATGCTGCGGGTGTTGCCCTGGGTGGCGTGGTGCGCTTCGGTGCTGCTGACAGGCAGCTGCAGCGTGCCGCCTAACGCGATGTTCTTCACGTAGACATTGAGCCCGAGGCTGGTAAAATACGATTCGCCGCCTTTTTGTGCATTTGTCGCGCCTTCATAGCGGTCGCCTTTGGCATGCTCGTAGTACAGCCCCGCACTGGGCAGGAGGGAGATCCCTTTCACATTCTGCCAGTAAAAGACGTTGGAAGATGCGCTGATGCGGTCACCGAACTGGTAGCCGTTGTTGCTGTTTTCGGTGTTGAAGCGGTAGGTTAAGTCGTTGCTGAGGCCCAGCTGTTTGTAGCGAATGGTATAGATACCGTTGACCAGGTAATCGGTGCTGCCGGTGCCGGGCTGCAGGTTGGCTGCCAGCGCCTCGCCGTGTTGTTGTTTCCGGTAGCTGCCGGTTGCCAGCTTCACGCCGCCTCCCACCTGCAGCGTGTGCTTCAGGGTATGGCCGAGGCTGTCCCCTGTGTTCAGCAGCGAATAATTGGCCATCAGAGTCACATCCCCGAACCCTTTGCTGCGGAGGGTACCGTGTCCGCTGTTCTGCTCATTGAGCACATAGGGCGCAAACGCAAAAATCTGCACATTCCGTACCGGGACGAAACGACCCCACAACTCTGTGGTAGCAAAGTTTTCTTTTGTAATCTCTGTATGGTGGCCGTGGGTCGCGGTGATGGTATAGGCGCGGGTGGTATGGCGTAATCCCACGAAATTTTTATGAAACTGGGGCAGGATGCCCAGGTAGCTGCCGCCCATGGTGCAGCCTTTGTCGCAGGCCTGGCTGCTGATATGGACAGATAAAAGGGCAAAGACAATTAGAAATAACTTTTTCATGACTTAGATTCTCTTGATTTTTTACTAAATGATAAAGCTGGCACCAGGAAGGCACCGGGTACAGAAACTAAGAAATGAATCGGGGAGGGTGGAAAACAGAGAAATCAGGTGTGGAGCAGACACCGGCTTTGTAGAGGGTGCTGCCAGTTTTATCAAGTATAGGTATAGCAGGAATCTTCAGCACAGACTCTGCTTTATATAAGATCATGTCGAGGACAGTTTGCTGCTGACGCTGTGACTCCTTTTCACGCTCCGAATCTTTCTTCAGCGCTTTTCGCAGGTAACATTTGCCATCGCAGTCAGAATCCGGTATAAGCCGCTGCTCGCACAACTCCGTGGCGATGTATTCTTTATTCAGCTCATACACCAGGTAGATCGCCTGCTTGCTCAGTGGCTGCACCAACACGCACATTACACACAAGAGAAGGACAAGCAGCTTCATGACGCACATATTTTTGTCTGAAGCAAAGGTCATTCAGGTACTTTTTCCAAAAAATGACATAAGTCATTAATAAAAGAGATAAAGGTCTTTTATTGAAGATGCATGTTCCTATACCTTTGAATTGTAAATGAAAGCCGATTACAAGCCAGTGAACCCTGTTAAAACATTTAAAAAAAGTACAGGCAAACCCGTCGTAAGGGGGGATTTGTCAAGCTGATTCACTTAAACAATTAAACCATCATGAAAATCATCCACAAAAAACACTCAATCACAAGTAAGCCTTTAAAAACTTTTGCCATGCTGCTGGTAGGCGGCATGCTGCTCTATGGCTGCTCATCCGGCGAAGGCGATTCGAATGCCGGCGAAGCCCAGAGCGAATCCGGACTCGCTCACCAGGCCCCTGAAGCCGCGGTAGAAGATGATGGGAAAGGTGTAGGACCTGTCACCACGGTTGAAGTTGGTGAAAGCATTGATGAAGCCCTGGCGGCACAAGGCAAATCTATTTTCGAAGGGAAATGCTCGGCCTGCCACCAATTGTCTGACCAGAAAATAGTAGGACCCGGCCTGGAAGGGGTAACGGAGCGTCGCAAGCCCGAATGGATCATGAACATGATGATCAACCCGGAAGAAATGACGAAAAAAGATCCGCAAGCCAAAAAGCTGCTGGCCGAGCACTTAACGCAGATGACCAATCAGAATATTGCTGAAGCAGATGCGCGGGCGCTTCTGGAGTTCCTGCGCCAGAACGATACAAATAGCTAATTGGAAAAAATTATACCTAACCATAAACTCTTATGGAAAATCTGATCAACCAACTAAAAAAATCAGCGCCGAAGGTGACCTTGCTCATGGCACTGGCAGCTGGTGCCGCCCTGCAAGCCTGTAGCGGCGACTCCGGCAAGGCCAATGCCAAGGACGATGCCGTCTCTTCGGATGCTGCTTCGGCGGTATATGTGGCGCCAGGCGAGCATGATGAGCTGTACTCTTTCCTCTCAGGCGGCTTCAACGGGCAGGTTTCTGTCTATGGCATTCCGTCCGGCAGGCTGCTCAAGATCATCCCGGTGTTCACGCAGTTTGCGGAGAACGGCTACGGCTACAACGAGGAATCCAAGGCCATGCTGCAGACCTCACACGGCTTTGTGCCCTGGGATGATTTGCACCACCCCAAGCTTTCGCGGGCCGATGGTATGGCCGATGGCCGCTGGCTGTTCGTGAACGGTAACAACACGCCCCGCGTAGCCCGCGTGGACCTGAAGACGTTCGAGACGGTGGAGATCATGGAGATCCCGAACTCGGCCGGTAACCACTGCTCACCCTACCCGACCAACAACAACGAATATGTGCTGGCAGGTACCCGCTTCAGTGTGCCGCTCGACATGAAAGGCGGTACGGCTGACGTAAGTATGGCAGAGTACAAGGACAAGTTCAGAGGCTCTATCTCGTTCATCAAAGTAGACAAAGAGCACGGCGACATGGAGCTGGACTTCCAGATACTGGTGCCTGGCTTTGACTATGACCTGGCCAACGGTGGTAAAGGCCCTTCTAACGACTGGGTATTCTTTACAACCTACAACACCGAGAAGTCCGGTACGCTGAAGGAACTGGGTGCGTCTCAGAACGACAGAGACTACCTGGCAGCCATCAACTGGAAGCTTGCGGCCAAGTATGCGGCAGAAGGCAAGGCAAAAGAAATGCCGGCCAACTACTACCACAACAAAATGGACCACAACTCGCACATCGCCAAGTCTACGGTGAAGAAAACAGTGCGCTACCTGCTGCCGGAAGACTGCCCGGGTATGATGTACCTGATCCCTGCGCCTAAGTCACCTCACGGCATCGACGTGGATCCGACCGGTGAATACATGGTCGTGAACGGTAAATTAGCTTCTTCGCTGCCGGTGTTCTCTTTCTCCAAAATGATGAAAGCCATCGAGAACAAAGACTTCGATGGTGAAGTGAACGGTATACCGGTATTCAAATACGAGTCTATCCTGCAAGCCGAGGTGAAAGAGCCGGGCCTGGGACCCTTGCACACCGAGTTTGACGGCAAAGGCAATGCCTACTCTACCATGTTCGTATCATCTGAAGTGGTGAAGTGGAGCCTGAAAGACTTCCAGGTGAAAGACAGAATGCCTGTCTACTACTCTCCAGGTCACTTAATGATCCCGGGCGGCGATACGAGAGAGCCCTATGGCAAGTACATGGTCGTGATGAACAAGATCACCAAAGACCGCTTCCTTCCTACAGGACCGGAGCTCATGCACTCTGCCCAGTTGATCGACATCAGTGGTGAAAAGATGAAAATGCTCCTCGATTTCCCTACTGTGGCAGAACCGCACTACGCACAGGCCATCCGGGCGGACCTGGTGGCACCCAACAGTGTCAAGTTCTTCAAACTGGATGAGAACACCCACCCGGATGCCGTGAAGAATGAAAAAGACGTGAGCGTGACCCGCAAAGGCAGAACCGTGAAGATCAACATGACCTCTATCCGTAGCCACTTTACACCCGACAACATCGAAGGGGTACAGGTAGGTGACACCGTCCTCTTCCACGTGACGAACCTGGAGCAGGACTGGGATGTACCGCACGGATTTGCGATCATGGGCGCCAACAATGCCGAAACGCTGATCATGCCGGGTGCTACCCAAACCCTGCGATGGGTGCCCAAGCAAACAGGTATCTTCCCCTTCTATTGCACCGACTTCTGCTCTGCACTGCACCAGGAAATGCAAGGGTATGTGCGGGTATCTCCGAGAGGATCCAGTGTACCGATCTCTTTCTCGACCGGAGCTAAGAAACCGGTTCCACCAACAACAGCCGCTGTAAGCAAGTAGGGCTTACATTGGGCAAGACAGCGGAGTTTGCCCCTGGCAGACTCCGCTTTTTTATAATACTTTTCACCTTTAACCCCACAAGGATGAAAGCTTATCATAAAGTGCTGATGATCTTCGCAGCACTATCTCTGGGCCTACTGTTCCTCTTCCCGATGTGGAAGATCTACCTCGAAGCCCCCCAATACCCCGAAGGGCTGGAACTGCACATCTGGGTAAATAAACTCTCCGGAAGTTCCGAAGGCGTACTTCAAAATTTCAATATCCTGAACCACTACATTGGCATGGAGAAGATCCACGCCGAATCGTTTGCCGAGCTGAAGATAATGCCCTACATCGTGGTCTTATTCATGGTGACAGGTATAATCATTGCGCTGGCAGGTAAAAGAAGCCTGGTGCTGGCCTGGATCATCCTGCTGCTCATTGCAGGAGCGGTCGGGATCGCAGATTTCTACCTATGGCTGCATAAATTTGGTACCAACCTGGACCCAACTGCCCCGATCAAAGTGCCGGGCATGACCTATATACCTCCTTTGCTGGGCAATAAGCAGTTGCTCAACTTTGAGGCCCTCTCTTTACCAGCCTGGGGCAGCCTGGGAATCTTTCTGGCCGTGCTTATTGCCGGACTGGTCTATATCCTGAGTCAAAAAAAGGTAAAAACAGAAGAATTAAACCTAGCCTGATGGCACAATACACCCGATCTATGAAAATTTCAGCCCTTTATTGGAGCAGTCTGGCATGTATACTGTTCCTCCTGTCCGCGTGTAGCGTAGAACCCAAACCCATCCCGTATGGGGAAGCCAACTGTACCCACTGCAACATGACCGTTTCGGACAACAGGTATGGCGCGGAACTGGTGAACGACAAAGGCAAGCCTTACTATTTCGACTCGGCAGAATGCCTGGCAGCCTATGTAGGCGAACAACCGGAACTGGGAGAGAAGGCTGCCTTTCTGCTGGTAACAGATTTTGCCAAGCCCAATGAACTGGTAGATGCCCGGAGTGCCCATTTTCTGCAAAGCGAGGCCTTGCCAAGTCCGATGGGGATGAACCTGACCGCTGTGGCAGGCGAAGAAGCCGCCCGGGGTATGCAACAGGAGCACGGTGGTAACCTGCTCGTATGGGATCAAGTAGTTTCAGCAGTACAAAATGATGCTAAATTCAAGAAATAAAAGTTTAGGAGTAGTCTGCACGCTGGTGTTGGTGCTGTGGGGCCACTTGGCTTTGGCTGGCACCCTGAAGGTATGCAAAACCTGTACCTATACCTCCGTGAAGCAGGCGGTGCAAAAGGCGAAGGCCGGCGATACCGTCCTGATAGGTGGCGGCATATACCAGGAATCCGGCATCCTGATCGATAAGCCGCTCACCCTGCTGGGTCAGAACAACCCGGTGATAGACGGCAACTTCAAAGGCCAGATCATCACCGTGGATGCCGATCATGTTACCATCCAGGGACTCACCCTGCAGAATGTGGCCACCAGCTATACCCGGGACGATGCCGCTATCCGGGTCCTGGCCCGGAACAACATCCGGATTCTGGATAACACCATCCTTAAAACGTACTTTGGCATCTACCTGAAGAACTCCGAAAAGATCCAGATAAAAGGGAACGTGGTGAAGGGTGAGAATACGAACATCAACGAGTCGGCCTTGGGCAATGCCATCCACCTCTACTACACCGATGAGGTGGAGATCAGCGACAACGAGGTACAGGGCCACCGCGACGGCATCTACCTGGAAGTGGTGAAAAACAGCCAGGTGCACCGGAACACGAGCCATAAAAACCAGCGTTACGGGCTGCACTTTATGTTCTCGGATGGCAACGTCTATACCTACAATACCTTCCGCAACAATGGCGCCGGCGTGGCCGTGATGTATACCCGCAATGTGCGGATGGAGCATAATAATTTTGAAGATAACTGGGGCGCTGCCTCCTACGGTTTACTCCTCAAAGACATCAGCAAGAGCATCATTCACAACAATGTGTTCCGGCGCAATACAACCGGCATACACATGGAAAGCTCGAGCCAGCTGGATGTAAAAGGCAACGATTTTGAGCGCAACGGCTGGGCCATCAAGCTGATGACCACCTGCATCGAAGACACATTCCGGCTCAACAACTTTACCGGAAATTCCTTTGATGTGAGTACGAACGGCAAGTCCCAGCACAATCATTTTGAGAACAACTACTGGGAAAAATATTCGGGCTATGACCTGGACAAAGACAAGGTAGGCGACGTGCCTTACCGCCCGGTGAGCATGTATTCGATGCTGGTAGAGCGGGTGCCCCCATCCGTTATGTTTATGCGCAGCTTTATGGTTGACCTAATGGACAACATAGAGAAAGTGCTACCGAGTTTTATACCTGAGAACCTGGTTGATGAACAACCAATGATGAGCAAGATTAACCATGATAACGATAGAAAACTTACGCAAGTCGTACGGCAAGCTGCAGGTGCTGAAGGACGTTAGCGTCAGCTTCGGCACAGGCAGGGTGGTGTCGGTCATCGGCCCGAACGGCTCCGGCAAAACCACCATGAGCAAATGTATTCTGGGCATGGTGTTACCAGATGGCGGTGATATTAAGATCGGGGGCGAGAGCGTGCTCAGGAAGCATGCCTACCGCAGCCAGATCGGCTATATGCCGCAGATCGGCCGCTACCCCGAAAACATGAAGGTACGCCAGGTGATCCAGATGATCCGCGACATCCGCAAGGACGCCACCGTGGTGGATGAGGAACTGATCGGGCTGTATGGCCTGAAAGAGATGTATGAGAAGCGCATGGGCGCCTTATCGGGTGGTACCAAGCAGAAAGTGAGCGCCGCACTGGCCTTTATGTTTGATCCCAAGATCCTCATACTCGATGAGCCAACCGCCGGCCTGGACCCGATCTCGGCCGAAATACTCAAGTGCAAGATCCTCAAGGAGAAAAAAAAGGGGAAGCTGATCCTGATCACCTCGCACATTATGAGCGAGATAGAGGAAGTGGCCGATGAGGTCATGTGCATGATGGACGGACAGGTGAAATTCCATGAAACCATCGCAGATATAAAAGCCCATACCAACGAGGAACGCCTCAGCAAGGCCATCGCTAAAATTATGGAGGAGGACTAAACCATGAACAAAATTCTCAAATACGTTTTCTACGACATCATCCGGAACAAAATCGTACTGGCTTATACCGTGTTTTTGCTGCTGCTCTCCATCGGGTTGTTTAACCTAGGCGGCAGCCCCGACAAAGCCATCCTTAGCCTCCTGAACCTGGTGCTGCTGACCGTGCCGCTCATCAGCATTGTGTTTGCCACCACGCACTTCTACAACTCTTACGAGTTCATGGAATTACTCGTGGCGCAGCCCATCAACCGCAAGAAGATATTCCTGAGCGAATACCTGGGTGTGTCTTGTTCGCTCGCCGGGGCATTTGTACTGGGCGTGGGGGTGCCGGTGCTGCTCTTCGGGGCCAGCCTCACCGGTTTTTACTTGGTGTTCACGGGCGTGTTCATCACGTTTATTTTCGTGGCAATGGCATTTTTGGCCTCGGTTATCACCCGCGATAAAGCCAAAGGTATAGGTATAGCGCTGATGCTGTGGTTTTACTTTGCCCTGATCTATGACGGCATTGTGCTGTTTATCCTGTACACTTTCGGCGATTACCCGCTCGAGTATGCCACGCTCGTTATGACCGCACTGAACCCGGTGGACCTCGGCAGAATCATTGTGTTGCTGAACCTGGACGTTTCTGCCCTGATGGGCTATACCGGCGCGCTGTACAAGAGCATATTCGGGAGCATCTGGGGGATAGGTATGGCTTTCGGGTTGTTGCTGGTCTGGGTATTGCTGCCCATGCTGAGTGCCAGAAGGATATTCTCCCGAAGAGATCTGTAACAAAAGAATGCCTGCTTCGGCACGTATGCAAAGTATGTTAGAGTGTTTTTTGAAGCGTGCAGGTCGTGTGACCTGCACGCTTTTTTGTACTGTGCTATACCTTCTATTATGTAATTCTATTATGTAATTATTGTCGCTGGCTTGTGTCACCTGATGACGAAATGGTATCTACATCAAGCCGGGCAGAATCTTCCATTTCCAGTTGTGGGGAAACTTCTTCCCCGATCCGATCTCCACACTTTCGTCTGTCGTTGCAGCATTGCGATCGGTATTGCTGTTGTTGCCACACGAAAAAAGGAAAATAAAGGAGAATACAACGAATGACTTTATAGCTGTAATGTTTGGTTATACCTCTACAAACACATTTACCCTATTCACAGCTAATGGACTTAGCGCAAATAGGGCAAAAGGTTGTGAAACAGAAACTATGTTATTTACTCATTATCCTCTGCATACCATTCGGCAAAGGAATTCTGTGTTTCCCAGAGCTTCAGGCTATGCAGCTCGATATGGGGCGGGAGCTTGTGCCTGAGCCGCTGCTTAAAATCAATGAGCATATTCTCGCACGTTGGCTGGTAAGGCGTCAGCACCAGTTTGTGCTCCAGGTGCCGGAGCGTTTCCACCAGTTCCGGCGCACTATCCTGCCGCAGCAGCAGCGCATGGTCTATCGGATCCAGGATCGTTTCCTGCACCAGCTGCTTGAGTTCTTTAAAATCCAGCACCATCCCATCGTTCGGGTGTGTTTCGCTCACGATCGGGGTGCCGATAATGGTGACCTGCAGCTTGTAAGAGTGGCCGTGAATGTTGCGGCAGGCTCCTTTGTAGTGCTGCAGGGCATGTGCCACCTCAAATGTGAAGAGGCGGGTCAATCGTATTCTGCTCATACCTTGTTATAGCTTCTGATTGGCCAGGCGCAACTGGTCCTCCGCATCCAGTAATTCATCGTGCATCAACGCATATTTTTCCAGCTGGTCCTGGAACAGCGCGGGCAGCAGCTCCTTGTAGTAAGCAATGCCCTGCTGCAGGTTCTCCCAGAAGCTCTGCAGGTATTTTTCCTGTTTGTCGGTCATCGTTTCCTGCAGTTCGGCCTTCTTGTTCTTCCAGTATTCTACATACATGCGGAGTTCGTTGATGAACATATGCGGACGGTACGTGTTGTTGAGGATATTGACACGGCCGTAAATATGATCGACCATTTCCTGCAGCTTAAAGATATTGGAGAAGTACGCCATGTTAGGGCCGGGACAGATCGCTACCTGTCGTGGAGAGGCTTTGCGGGTGATGCCCGCCTTGATCAGGGCCGTACTGGCCAGGCCTTCGCAGAGGCATTCTTTGGCCAGCACTTTGGCTTCTTCTGCTTTGTACTCATGCTCCGGCAAGCCCAGACCCTGCAGTTGCAGCAGCTTGTTGCGCTGGTATTTGCGGGAAGCGGTACAGATCGGCTCTTTCGTAAATTCAGTGTTGGAGACCAGGTGCTTTTTCTCGCAGGGGCTGCCGGGTTTGTCGCGTTCGATCCGGGCCAGGGTCAGGGCTTCGCTGGTAGTACCGCGCAGCGAATTGAACGGTACACCCAGTGGCGATATCGGGCTCAGGTACAGGTCTTCTTTCCGGGCACGGGCCAGTTTTTCCATCGTTTCGACATCCACAGTAGTGGCCTCCGGGACCAGCAGGAACGGCGTTCCCCAGCCGGCGGCGTCCATACCATAGTGCTGCAACAGGAAGTTGTGTTCCCCGGCGGTACCTATACCTCCCTGCACAGTGATCTTTGTGGCAGGTGCCATTTCGGGTACCGGATGTCCTTTGGCCTTGAGGGAGTTGCTGAACAAGGTATACAGTTCTTCCTGCATTGCCTGCCTGCTCTTCTTGAATTCCTCCAGTATCGGGCCCAGCAGGTAGCCATCGGTAGCAAACGCGTGTCCACCGCAGTTCAGACCGGATTCGATGCGGAATTCCGATACCCAAATTCCTTTCTTAGCCAATATCTTGCCCTGCACAAAAGCAGAACGGTAATCGCTTACCTTGATGATCACCTGCTTGGATAAGTAACCATTCTCGTCCGGAAAAAAGCACGGAAAATGTTCCAGGTAGCTGTACAGGCGCATGTTCATACCGGCAGAAAAGATCACAGAGGCATGCACGGTGCTTCTGGCAAAACCACGCAGCGCGGCCAGTGCATCCGAGTACTCCTGTGGCAGCGGATCTCCGTTCTTGTCGTAGTTGGTTTTGTCGAGCTTGGTCATGATGTTCACATCTATGCTGCCGGGCGTCACGGCCTGGCGGAGCTCTTCCTGCAGTTCTACTTTTAGCTTCGGATCTCTTGTCTGCAGCATCTGGCGATATAGCGCTTTCAGCGGAGAATCATCGGGCAGCAGCAGGAAATACTTGGTCAGGTGTGATTCCGAGTCGAATGGTTCCTGCTTTAATTTCAGCATCTGCCTGGTTACGATGCGGTCAGCCAGGTTGAGATAGGCTGTCACGCGCCGGGCGCGATAGTCTTCTTCTTTTATGGTGATAGGCATAAACGGTTCCTGGTAGAGCTGGCTATAGTACTCGCGCATCTGTTCGAGCAAGGTGTCGTCGCTGAGCGAAATAACGGATGAAATGCCATACTGCGCCACCTTCATAGGCGAGTCGATC
>NZ_JSYF01000018.1:0-28942 GCF_054824225.1 Pontibacter sp. HJ8 | reverse complement strand
ATTATATTGCGTAGCATACCTTTGAAAATTATAAAATGAAAAGGCAGCATGCTATACCAGTACAACCTGCCGGCCAAGCCATCGGGGCGGAAAACCGCCAGCTGCTCCAGGTAATTTTCATCGGCTTCTGTACAGATCTTAAACTGCAGCCAGGCCTCACCGGGCAGTTTCATTTCGGCATAGAGCAGCAGGCGTTTTCCTTTTCTGTCAGCGGCCAGCACGCGCCAAAAATCAATGGTGTCGCCGGCTATGACGTCTTTTGCATGCCGCCTGCCCCGCTGCAAACCCACACCTCCCACCATCTTGTCGAGCAGACCCCGTAGCTGCCACAGGAAATCTGTTTTGTACCAGCCCCGCTCACCACCAATGCTCAGGATGTTGTTCATCACCTCCTCCGGGTCCCGGTCAAAGCGGGCTTTCTGCCTGTCTGTCAGCACGCCGTGTTCTGGTATTTGTACAAAATCCATGAAGTCGGGGAGGATAGTGCCGCTGACCAGGGCATCTTTCCAACTGGATACCACCAGGTTCTGCTCCATCTTGGTAAAAGCCAGATTGACAGCGCTTTCATAGCTGAGGCATTTGTGGGGGATGAGTTCCTGCAGGGTTGTATCCTTTACAAGGGCATCATTCCGCAGGCTTTCTACCAGGCTGCGGGCCAGGAAATAGCTGGTGCTGGTGACAAAGTAGAGCCAGTAAGACGACAGTTTGGGTGTGAGTATGGGCAAGGTATAGATGCGCCGCTTCAGGTTCCGGAACCGGGCCAGTTGCTCCAGCATCTGCTTGTAGGTAAGTACATCGGGTCCGCCGATCTCGAAGCGACGCCCGTAGCAATCCGGCCTGTCGAGTACCTCAGTCAGGTAAAAGACCACATCCCGTATGGCAATAGGCTGGCACCTGGAATACAGCCATCGGGGAGTGATCATTACCGGCAGTTTCTCTACCAGGTCGCGGATGATCTCGAAAGACGCGCTGCCGGAGCCGATGATGATGGCTGCCCGCAACACCGTCAGAGAAGCTTTTGCCCGGTCCAGCACGTCTTCTACCTGCAGCCGCGACGCCAGGTGCCTGGAGAGCTGGGCATCGTTGGCAATGCCGCTCAGGTATACGATCTGCCGGGCAGTGGTGCGGTTCAGGTAGGCTACAAAATGGACAGCCGATGCGTGCTCTGCCTCCATGAAATCGACGTTGCCTGCGCCCATCGAATGTACTAGGTAGTACGCCGCATCAATGTCTTTTGGCAGTCCTTCGAGTGTATCGGGCTTTAACAGGTCGCCTTTTACCACTTGTACTTTTTCCTTCAGGCTATCGGCTACCACAAAGCGGCGCGGATCCCGCACGAGGCATACCACTTCATGCTTGTGCTCAACCAGCACAGGCAGTAGTCGTTTGCCTATATAGCCGTTTGCGCCTGTCAGGAGTATCTTCATTGCTGCTGGTTTGTTTGTTTTCGATTATGGTTTACTGTTGAGAACAGCCGGGCCTTACTTATGTTCCGGTGCTGCAAGTTTATCTGTTACAGGGGATGTTACCACAAGGTATAGCTTGTGAAAATTCCTGTTTTGTAAAGGCTTGGTATACAGTAGCATATTTTTAAATTTATTCGAAAAATTGAAATTTAATTCAATAGAAGTTTGGATTTACTAAAATCGCTCCCTAATATTGCAACCATCAAGTCAGATATCCCGAGGGGTATTGATTTATAAAGAAGCGCGGAGAGACAGGCTCTGTGAAGCGCTAGCAACCAGCCACCAGGCAAGGTGCTAATTCCTGATTCCGGATGTTCGGAAGACTATAAATTGATAACAGTATGAAAAAGGGAATTAAACCAGCTCAGTCATTTTTATCATTACCGGCAGCCTATCTGCCTGTTTCTACCCATGCCGCAGCACATGCTCTCATGTGTAACGCTATGCGCATGTGTTGTTGCTGTTGCTAGCACGCAAACCTCCACTCACCCTGCTGCATTTCTGCTAAGCCACTGGCATTGCCTGTAGCGATAGGTCATGTCGCAATCTCTTAATTCTTGTCTCAGACAAGCTAATCTAATCTATCATTTATCTCAAATCAGAACCACTATGGCAACTCCATTTCATTTCGACACGTTACAGCTGCACGCCGGCCAGGAAATAGACCCGACAACCCGCTCACGCGCAGTTCCTATCTACCAGACCTCCTCTTACGCTTTCAAGGATGCCGAGCATGGTGCGAACCTGTTTGCCCTGAAAGAGTTCGGCAACATCTATACCCGCATCATGAATCCCACGACGGATGTGTTCGAAAAGCGCATCGCGGCCCTGGAAGGTGGTGTGGCAGCCGTAGCAGTGGCGTCCGGACAGGCGGCTCAGTTCATCGCACTTTTCAATATTCTGCAGGCCGGTGACAATTTTGTTTCCTCCAGCAATCTCTATGGCGGGAGCTTTAACCAGTTCAAAGTGTCCTTTAAGCGACTCGGTATCGAAACACGTTTCGCAGAGAATGATGAAGTGGAAAGCTACGCCAAGCGGATCGACGAAAATACCAAAGCTATTTATGTGGAAACGATTGGCAACCCGCGCTTCAATGTTCCGGATTTTGAGGCCATCGCTGCGCTGGCAAGTGCGCACAATATTCCGCTGGTGGTGGACAATACCTTCGGTGCCGGCGGTTACCTCTTCCGTCCGCTGGAGCATGGAGCCAACGTGGTGGTGGAGTCCGCTACCAAGTGGATCGGCGGCCATGGCACCAGCATAGGCGGCGTAATCGTGGATGGTGGTAATTTCAACTGGGGCAACGGCAAGTTTCCGCAATTCTCCGAACCATCCGAAGGGTATCACGGGCTTAACTTCTGGGAAGTATTCGGTGCCGATGGTCCTTTCGGGAACATCGCCTTTTCAATCCGGGCCAGGGTAGAAGGTTTACGGGATTTCGGTCCTGCCATCAGTCCTTTCAACTCGTTCCTTCTGTTACAGGGGCTGGAGACGCTTTCGCTGCGGGTAGAGCGCACGGTGCAGAATGCGCAGATACTGGCCGAGTGGTTGGAGCAGCACGAGCAGGTGGAAAGCGTGAACTACCCGGGCCTGCCATCCAGCAAATACCACGAGCTGGCTAAAAAGTACCTCAAGCGGGGCTATGGTGGTGTGCTGTCTTTCAAGCTGAAGGGCGATAAGAAACAGGCAGAAACATTTGTCAACAGCCTGCAACTGGTCAGCCACCTCGCTAACGTAGGCGACGCCAAAACCCTCATCATACACCCGGCATCCACCACGCATCAGCAGTTATCGGAGCAGGAACAGGCAAACGCCGGCGTAGAACCCACCTTACTCCGTTTATCTGCCGGCATAGAATATATCGACGACATCAAAGCTGACCTCGAACATGCTTTTGCCAGCGTGCGACAAGGTCAATCAGAACCCGTTTTACAGTAACAGAATGCCAACTCATTTAGATTTTTATTATCAGCAGGCTTTTGAGCTGGAGTCGGGCGCTATACTGCCCGGCTTCAAACTCGCCTATACCACCTATGGCCACCTGAACAAGGAGCGGAACAACGTGGTATGGGTATGCCATGCCCTTACCGGAAACGCTGACTTCACCGATTGGTGGAGCGGTCTGTTCGGCGAAGGCAAGTTGTATGATCCTGCTGACTGGTTTATAGTTTGTGCCAATACGCTGGGCGGCTGCTACGGCTCGACCGGGCCTTTGTCAGTTAACCCGAAAACGCTGCAACCCTTTTACCACAGCTTTCCGCAACTCACCAACCGGGACATTGTGCAGGCTTTTGATTTGCTGCGGCAGGAACTGGGGCTGGAGCAGGTGCATACCCTGATTGGAGGCTCGCTGGGCGGGCAACAGGCGCTGGAGTGGGCGGTGCTGAAGCCAAAAGTTTTTCAGCGTCTGGTACACGTGGCCTCCAATGCGCGCCACTCTGCCTGGGGTATCGCATTTAACGAGAGCCAGCGCATGGCCATTCGGCAGGACCCGAGCTGGAGCAGTAACTCCGGGGAAGCGGGGCTGGAGGGGTTGAAAACGGCCCGTGCTATCGCCATGCTTTCTTACAGGCACTACAGCTGCTATGAGGCATCGCAGCAGGAGCCCGGCAACAGCATCACTGACAACTTCCGGGCGGCCTCTTACCAGGTATACCAGGGCGAGAAGCTGACAAAACGTTTCAATGCCTATACCTACTGGCTGCTTTCCAAAGCGATGGATTCGCACCACATCGGCAGGGGCAGGGGAGGCGTGTCCAAAGCCCTGGGGCATGTGGCAGCCCGATGCCTTTTTGTGGGAGTGGATACAGACCTGCTCTTTCCGGTGGAGGAGCAGCGCTTTTTGCACCAACAGGTGCCCAGCTCCAGCTTTGCTCTTCTACATTCCTGCTACGGGCATGATGGCTTCCTGGTAGAGACAGAGCAGCTTAGCCGGGCTATTAACGAGTTTTACAGTACAGATCCAGTAAGAATAGTACACTATGAAAATACAGAAATTTAAGAAGCGCATCGGCATCATCGGGTTTGGCTGCGTGGGACAGGGACTTTATGATGTGGTAGAGGCAAACAAACACCTCGGGCTGGAAGTAGGTCGTATCTGCGTGAAGGACAAAGAGAAACCGCGCACGCTGCCAACGGCTGCCTTTACTTACGATGTGCAGGAGCTGCTGCAGGACAAGTCACTCGATATTTTGGCAGAGCTGATCAGTGACCCGGAAGAGGCCCTGCTCATTGTGCGGCAGGCGCTGCTGCAGGGCAGAACGGTTGTGTCAGCCAATAAGAAGATGATTGCCGAAAACCTGCCGGAGCTGATTCAGCTGCAGCAGCGCTATGGCGGTGTTTTGCTCTACGAAGCATCCGTTTGCGGCAGCATCCCGATCCTGCGCACGCTGGAGGCCTATTATGGCGCTGAGCCGCTGCTGGAAGTGCGGGGTATACTCAACGGCTCCTCCAACTACATCCTGAGCAAATTGCAGAATGAAGGCGGCACCTACGCCTCGGCGCTGCAGCAGGCCCAGGCCCTGGGCTTTGCAGAAGCGGATCCTGCCCTGGACGTAGAAGGTATAGACGCTCTCAACAAGCTCTGCATCCTGGCAGCACATGCCTATGGCCTGCTGGTGCACCCGGACCAGGTGCTGCACTTCGGCATCAGCCACATCACCCCGGAAGTGGTAGAGTTGGCGGCTTCGCTGGGAGCCAAGATAAAACTGGTAGCCACCATAAAACCGGACCAGGAAGGCAATGTGTCGCTGCAGGTAATCCCAACATTTGTGACCGCTGATGATGCGCTGCATGCAGTGGAGGCGGAGTTCAATGGGGTAGAAATAAATGCCCGATTTGCAGGGCAACAGTTTCTGAAAGGCCGCGGAGCAGGCAGCCATCCGACGGGTTCCGCTGTCTGGGCTGATGTGACCGCCGCACTTCGCGGATACCGCTATACCTATCCGAAGCTTTGTGTGAACTCCCCGGCTGCTGTGATGGCAGCAGATGCCGTTACCTTGCTCCTGCAGGGCCCGGAGCAGCAGCTGAAGTCCCTGTTGCAGCAGCTTCGTCCGCTGGAAGTGTACAGCATGGAGGTACCCGGACAGGTAGTAGTCCGGGTGAAACCGCAGGAGGTTTTTCAGCAGCAGGAGCTGATCAAGCAAAACAACATATTTGTTGCACTCATTCCACAATCAGTCCCATTGGAAGATGTCCTGCAGCTGGATGCCAGCCCGGCGGCGGCCTTCGTGTCGTGACCGCCGGAACAAAAAATAGAAATTTCGAAATTGTTAAAATAATGCTATTTAAATATTTTTAATTATTTGATTTTAAAATTGCATCTATTGAATATGCAAAATCAGTAAATAGCTACCTGTCAGGGTTTAGTAGATGGGCTGTAAAATATCTATATAAATAAGATTGATATTTATGGCTCTTCTGTTATTACAGTCGTACAAAGAATAATTATGGACGATACGTAATACTGACGGCAATGAAAACTTATATACCCTGGCTTGGCTATCTGCTTCTAATAATCATATTTTCTTCCTGTAGGAACGACACTGCATCTCCGATACGCAACGTGCGTTTTGACCCGGGTCTTCTGAATCCTTTGCAGATAGCAGATGGTGCTCCCTGCGGAGCGTACAGTTACCAGGCTGCTGGTCAGCCGAAAGCTTTGGGATCCATTTACAGCAAAATGATCCTGGTTTCTTTCCCGGACGAATATACCCACGAACAAGCCGTAGCGGCCGCTGCAGGGTATGGTTTTATAGAAGAGCTCGGCCAGCCGGTACGAACTAATTCCGCCAGGATGTACCCGGTGAAACTGGTGGAGGGCCTGAACTGCAAGCAGGTCGGGCAGGCGATCCGGCAATTGCAACTGGACCCTAACATAGCCTATGCAGCCCCTTATTTTTTGACAGAGGAGGATGGCATGGTTCAATTACGGGGTATATCCAACGAGTTTCTGGTTACTATAAGCGGGCAGCAACAGGCCGAGCTGATCGTAAAACGTCTGGCGAATGCCACCAAAACAGTGATCGTCACCGCTTTGGATGACAATACCTTTGTGCTGCGGGCCGATAAGAACTCCCGCGGGAATGCCTTGGAAATGGCCAATTTCTTTCAGGAGCAGCCGGCCGTAAAACAAGCAGAACCTGATTTTGTGGTATCGCTGGATCTGTAACACCTTGCCATAGTTTCATTGATGTTTATATAAAAAAAGCCCCTGTTCTGATACCGGAACAGGGGCTTTTTTTATAGGTATACTTTCAGGTCTAACTCATGTAGACAGCCGCGACACGGTCGCGCAGGTTATAAGCGGAGGCCATGACCTCGCCATAGGCACCGGCCGTGCGAATGGCCATCAGGTCGCCCCGGCTTGTTTCCGGAAGTACCACGGCCTTCCCAAAGCAGTCCGACGATTCACAGATAGGGCCTACCACATCATAGCGTTCTTCTGCTGCGGTACTGGTGAGGTTCTCTATTTTGTGATACGACTGGTAGAGCGCGGGTCTGATGAGTTCGGTCATGCCGGCATCCAGAATGGCGAAGTTGGTCGTTACGCCTTTTTTGATGTAGAGAACCTTAGAAATAAGCGAACCGCTTTGCGCTACCAGTGCCCTGCCCAGTTCAAAATGTACCTGCTGGCCGGGGCGCAGTTCCAGAAACTGGTTGAACAAAGCAAAATAAGCTTCAAAATCAGGTATAGGCTGTTGCTCCGGGTTGTAGTAATCCACGCCCAGTCCACCGCCTACGTTGATGTGCTCCAGCTGCAGGTTATGCGACTGGAACCAGTCCTGAAATTCATTGACCCGGGTGCACAGATTCCGGAAAGCAGACAGATCGGTGATCTGAGAACCGATGTGGAAATGCAGGCCAATCAGCGACAGGTGCGGCAGTGTTTTGAGCAGCGCCACTACTTCCGGCAGTTCCCAGGCGTTGATGCCAAACTTGTTTTCTTCCAGGCCCGTGGTGATGTACTTGTGCGTATTGGCATTTACGTTCGGGTTGATGCGCAGCGCGATGCGTGCTGTCTTGCCCTTTGCCTCTGCCAATTCATTCAGCACGAGGAGTTCGTGACTTGACTCGCAGTTAAAGCAAAAGATGTCCTGATCGAGCGCATAGTTGATCTCGGCGTCCGATTTGCCCACGCCGGCAAAAACCACGTGCTCCGGCTTAAAGCCGTTTTCGATCGCACACTTTACTTCATTGCCACTTACGCAATCAGCACCAAAAGCTACCCGGCGCACTTCGTCCAGCACCGGGCCGTTGGTATTGGCCTTCAGGGCATAGTGCACATGAAAGTTATACCTGTCGGCTTCTAGTTTTGCCTTTTGCAATGTCTGGCGCAGCAGGTTGAGGTCGTATACATAGAAGGGAGTGGCATGCTGCTGCAGCTCCTGTAGGGATAGATTAAGCATGGTTTGTGCTCCTTTCAAAAATGCCGTCATTCAGTAAGATCAGGGCTTTTTCCTTATCGGTTGAGTTGATCAAAACGCTGATGTTGTTCTTGCTTCCGCCGTAGGAGATCATGCGGAGCGGAATGTCTTTCAACGATTCGAATATCTTGAGGCCGGAGCCGCTGCGCGCTGCGATAAAGTCACCGACTACACAAATAATGCTTTGGTCTTCATCCACTTCTACCTGGCCAAATTCCTCCAGCTCCTGTACAATCTCGTTCAGGAACTTTGGATTATCGATCGTGATCGACACCGCTACTTCCGATGTCGTGATCATGTCGATCGGCGTCTTATACCGTTCGAACACTTCAAACACACTGCGCAGGAAACCATAGGCCAGCAACATGCGGCCCGATTTGATCTTGATCGCCGTGATGCCGTCTTTTGCAGCCACCGCTTTGATGCTGCCACCGCTGCTCTTAGAGGAGATGGTGGTGCCGTGCGCATCCGGCTGCATGGTATTGAGCAGGCGCACCGGAATGTTCTTCTGCTTGGCAGGCAATACGCTGGAAGGGTGCAGGATCTTTGCCCCAAAGTAAGCCAGCTCTGCCGCTTCATCAAAAGACAATTCCGCAATCGGGAACGTATTCTTTACAATCCGCGGATCGTTGTTGTGCATGCCATCAATGTCGGTCCATATCTGGATTTCAGATGCGTCAGCGGCAGCACCGATCAGGGATGCAGAGTAGTCGGAGCCACCCCGCTTCAGGTTATCCACTTCCCCGAAAGCATTGCGGCAGATGTACCCCTGCGTAATGAAGAGGGTAGCACCCGGGTACTTTTCCAGTTCAGCCTTCAGGTTTTTGGCGATGTAGTCCGTGTCCGGCTCTTCGTTCTCATCTATCTTCATAAAGTTGAGGGCGGGCAGCAGCACAGAAGGTATAGCCTGCTCTTCGAGGAAAAACTGGAACAGAGCAGTAGACAGGAGTTCACCCTGTGCCAGCACAGCGCGCTCTTCATAAATGGTAAAGAGGTCGAGTGTGAAGGAACGTATGTGATCGAAATGATTATGTAGCAGCTCCAGGGCCTGTTTCTTTTTATCTTCGGTGGTGTAGAGTACTTCTACGACCTGTTTATAGGTATCATGCAGCGCATTGATCAGCGCATTCGCTTCCTGGTTGTCATTCTGGTATAGCTTCTCCGCTATTTGTACCAGCTGGTTGGTAGTACCCGACATCGCCGAGAGCACCACGATTTTAGGCTCCCCGTCATGGATCAGGTCAGCCACCGCTTTCATTCTTGCGGCTGAACCTACGGAGGTCCCTCCGAACTTTAGAACTTTCATGAAGTAAGATTTTTATAATTCCAGCAAAATTAATGAAAAGTGCAGAGTTTCCTGATAGAAACATCAGGGTGATTGCATTTTATGCAACAAAAAAGCGGCAGCCTTTCCGGGCCGCCGCTTTTGCTTTGAAGGTATAGGTATGGCTTAGTTCTTAATGATCTTGGTCGTGGACTCCATGCCACTGCCTACGATCTTCAGAATATACATGCCTGAGTTGAGTTGCTGCAGTGACAGTTCCAGGGCATTGGCACCTGCCTCCAGTTCGAGTGTCTTACGCAGCACCTGTTTGCCGTTTATGTCAAAGAGGAAGAGTTCTGCCTGCTGGGTCTGAGGCGCCGTAAGTGTCACCTTGATAATGTCGGTGAACGGGTTCGGGTATACCTGCGTGGTAAGTTCGCTGGCCAGTCCTTTTGCCGATACAGCAATTACTTTGCTGTAGGCGAAGGCTCCGTCAAGGTCCACTTGCTTCAGCCTGTAATAAACGGTTCCGTTGACCGGAGCTTTGTCCTGGAACGCATACCTGTTCTCCACGCTGGAGTTGCCTATACCTTTTACGGTTCCCACCTTCTCGAAAGACTTCGCATCGCTGCTGCGCTCAATTTCAAACCGGTCGTTGTTCTGCTCCGATGCGGTGAGCCATTGCAGCGTTACCTGGTTATCCCGCACAGTAGCCGTAAAGTAAACCAGTTCTACCGGCAGTGGTACAATGATCGGTGAATCTTCCGAGATGACAAGCGTGATCGTGAGGTCCGTCTGGTCACCGAAGCGGTCTGTCAGCCGGACACTCAGCTCATACATACCGGTCCGCAGCAATTCCGGTCGTGTCACGGTAAGGTTACCATTGGTCGGGTTCAGCGCAACTCCCGGAGGAACTGCTCCACCTAGCAGGATGGCTGCTACCACACCTCCATCCGGATCCACGGCTGTAGCAAGGGCATCACCCGGAACGTACTCATCCCGGAACTTGGGAGGAGCAATCACATAAGTTGCTTCACAGTTAACCGTAACCGTGACCCGATCCATAACAGGCGGAGTGGCAGTTCCACCACAGGAAGTGGTTACAGACCATTCAAAAACATACTCCCCGGAAACCAGTCCGCTGATAGAAGTAGTAGGATTGTTAGGGTCTGCAAATAGTACCTCTCCGCTACCCGCCGGCTTGCTTACAGTGGACCAGGTGCCCACACCAGGCGCAGGGGAGGCAGCTGCCAGGATACCCTCCGTGCCACATACTGTCTGATCTTCCCCGGCATTGGCAACACCGGCTTCGTTCGTCACCCGGACAGTCGCTGTTTCGAGCATTCTACGAGCAGGGCAACTGGCGCTGGAAACCTCTGCATAGAAGGTATAGGTGCCGGCAGTAGGAAGCGGATTTGAATTTACCTTAACCACTTCCCCCGTGCCTGTAAAGGTAGCTAAGAGTTGTGCAGTGCCGCCTCCTGGATTTGTCTGGAAGATACGGTAGGTATAGCCGGCATTCGCTTCGGTGGACACATTGATGGCAGCAGGTCCTCCCACGCATACGCTGGCTCTTTCCGCAAATACCGGTCTGTCGATGGCCGGTCCGGAAATAACAGCGGTATACCGTGCAGGGTCTGTCAGGACACAGTTGTTGGCCGTGTTGGTGATGACTATGCCGTAAGAAGCATTGGCGTTAACTGGACCAGTAGATAAGCTGATCGCTGCGCCTGTGCCTGCTACAGCATTGCCCACCAGTTCTCCGGTGGCTTCGTTTAGTAACTGGTAGGTATAGCCTGTTGCCGAAGAGCTTAATTGCAGCGTAACTGTGGATCCCGCACAGATGTTGCTTGTAAGCGGAGTCACCTCAAAGTCGGTCGGTGGTTGCGGCAGTATGGTTCTGGTCACGGTACCATCGAGTATGGCCTCGCAGCTTGCCGGGATATTTTCTCCTGAGGAGCTTGTAACTCTGCGGGCTCTCACCGAAATAACCACCTCGATGTTTTCTGCCGTTTCGTTGGCTATCGGTCCTGAAGTGAGTGTGATGGCGCCTCCTGTTCCCATGACAGAGGTGCCCGACGCTTCATCCCCAGCCAGCAAGGTATAGGCAACGCCTAATTGTGACGAAGCCAGATTGACTGTTACTGTGCCGCTTCCACCGCAAAGGATGTCCGGTGAAGTAGACGAAACAGTATAGGAGGTCGTAATCGGAAGACAATCGACGATCACACTTTCAGCAAATTCACTTGCGCATTGTCCGGCAGCGGTAACAGTCGCACTGATCGCAGACCCGGCAAAAATTTCGCTTCTGGAGTATCCGGTCAGCGTCCAGGTGCCGTTTTCAGGTATCACGATGGGTGTGAAAGGAGTGCCGTCGATGTAGAGCGTCAACTGAGCACCTGCCGGGCCAGTACCCGTAATCGATGCGGCACCTTCCTGAATGGGGGCATTGATGGTTAAGCCTGCTGCAGATGTCTGTGGCGTGGCTGTTACGGGTTCAGAGTCTACGCTTTGCGTACCGCCAGGAGCTGTCGCACGCGCTGTGAAAGCCGTTCCTGCAGGTATAGATAGCCCGCTTACCGTCCAGAAACCGTTTTCATTCACAGTGCCTGGGGCTCCTACTGCTGTGCCCCCTGCATATACCTGGATGGATGTGCCTGCTGGCTCCGTTGAAGTGCCGGATACACTGCTTGTCACACCGCAGTACTCGCCCGTAATGACAGGAGCGGTTGTCGGGCAGGATGTCACGGTTGCAGTTCCTGATTGGCCATAATAGACCGAAGCTGTTCTTGCTCTTACATATAGTCTGTCTCCGGCTTTGTAGCCCAGGTTAGCCGTAAGGCTCCAGGTACCATCCGCACCGGCAGCCACGGTATAGGCATTGTCTGTTGTTGTCACCAGGTATAGGGGCCGGTCGTTGAGGAATAATGTAACGAATGAGCCCGCAGCCGCTGTGCCTGATATCGTAGTGGTACTCACGCAGACAGGGGAAGTAGTGACGGCAGGAGCAGGAGCTGTGGGAGGTGCTACTGTATTTACCCGCCAATTGAGCGGGGAAGATGGATTGGATTCACATCCACTGCCTATTTGCTGGGTAGCTGTATAAACGCCCTCCGGGATACAGTTATTTCCATTGGTGCAGAATGTATACGTCCAACTGCCAGTAGTGCCGGTGCCGGTAGCGGTTGTATTTGCGACAAGTATGCCATTTCGATACAGCCTGATACTGGCTCCCGGAGTTGCAGTGCCCGATAAGGCTCTTCGTTGGTTACCTGATGGTGCGCTAATAGTTGGTGCAGCCGTTGCGCAGGTTGTGGCTGTTACTACTACAGTATTCGAAGTTTCTGAAACAGGCCGGTTAGGAGCCGTGGCAGTGGCGGTAATGGAGTTGCCTGCTGCCAGCGTTACACCGGAAGCTAATGTAAGTGACCAGGAACCATCTGCTGCTACTGTTGTGGTACCGATCGGAGTGCCGTTTCGCATTACCTGGATAACAGTTCCCGCAGGCTCCCGCGAAGTGCCTGCGATAGTGGTTGCTGCTGTCGTGATAGGCGAACTGATAATCGGAGCGAAGGTCCGGATGGCACCGACTTCGTCGGTTACCAGGTCGTTGAGCGTTAGCGGAGGAAAAGTGCCGATGATGTCACGCCAGGCAGCAGGTGCGTCCTGGTTGTAGCTTCTGAAGTCGACACCTGCTACATCAGCAATCATATCGGTTGCCGTTAACGCGCTTTGGGTGGAGTTCAGGGTATTTGCAGCCATACGCAAAGGGGTCGTGGCTGTGATCTGGTTGTTAAATGCAGAAAGGGGTACATAAAAATCATAGAAGTAATCCGGACTGCCTCCTCCAGTAGACGCTGCTTCCGCCTTTTGGGAGTGCTGGAAAAAGGCTCCGCTGAAAAGCGTCTGCTTTTCATTGCCACTATGTTGAATAACCGTTACGGCCGAATTGGAAGACAGCAGTACTTCGAATTCAAAGCCTGGATTAGCGCCGGTTCCGGCAAACGTATTGTCGCTGTCGATGAGCACACTGTACCCCCTCTGTGAAGAAGATATTCCTCCTAGTCTAAATCGGAATAGGAGGTTCTGCCCATCAAAGAAAGCCTGCAGCGGAGCAGGAGATGCCAGGTCCGTATGGCCTCCTGAGGTGCCATTCTTGCTGTCACCCAGCGGTTCAGAATTCAGCGTCGGGATAGCACGGTATGGGATTTCGCTCTGCCCGGGACCAATGTCATCGGTGCCTGAAAAGCCGTTTGCTGTGGCCGAAATATATCCGTCGTCATTGGGATCTAGGATGCGTTCACCGCCGCTTGTGGCTGGCTGAAAAATAAGGCCGGGTGTTTGAGCAAAGGAAGCCGATAGCGCTATCAGGAATACCAGCATCGCCAGGAAACAGCGAAGCAGTAATCTTCCGTGTAAATATGTTTTCATAAAATGAGATAAAAGTGTTTAATAAGTAAACTTTGTTAGTTTGTAAGTCAATTTCTTGCTCCTTGTCAGAATAGGTTAAATTCAATTTTGAATTTACTTCTGAGCAGGAGGTGTTTTGTTATACGGCAGGCTACCAGAAAACTTTAGTGTACAATTTTGGTTTTCAAGAGGAAAATGTGGCGTTGAGGAGGGTAGGGTAATCCTGTATAAATAGATTATAAGGAATAAAATATATTGATATTTAATCTGATTTGATATAATGTAAAATTTTGCCGGGTTTTAAACTGCCCTTTATTGATAAAATTATATATAGCAACCCATACTATACTGGCATAAAATAGTTATAAAAATAGTTTATAATACAAAATAAATAGAGAAATGCTATTAATGGAAAAGTCCAATAAAATGGGCTCTTTAAGTATATATACAAATATTGGATAGTAGGATTTGCGGTGATACCCAAGGCTGTTTGTCTTATTCAGACTAAATGCAATTGGGGAGCGGTAGAAAAGTGTCAAAGCGGTAAAGCTTCAGCAATCCGGGAGTAGAGTCTGAAAAGGGGTTAAAGAATTTAGTTCTGGATGCAAAGGATGACACTCGCAGCATTGCCACCAAAGCCGGCAGCATTTACCATGACTCGCCGGAGCCTCGTAGCGGGTTTTGTGGATGACGAATTGGGAAAGGGTATAGCAGTAGCTGATTGGCTGCGCAAGGCATGCAAAGCATACTGCAGACTCAGAGCACCCGAAGCGCCTAGAGCATGGCCCAGTAGCCATTTGTTGGTGGTAATGGCAGGTATAGCTTCTCCAAAAACAGCACGAATGGCTGCTAATTCTGCCTTGTCGCCGGCATGTGTTCCGGGGGTGTGGGTGATGATCAGATCGATGGTGGTATCATGTGCTGGCAGTTGACTGAGTCCATGGCGCATGGCCTTCTGAAAGTTGAGTCCTTCGGCGGAAATACCGGTCTTGCTGCTGATTTTTTCAAAGCCTATACCGACAGCTTCTACTATAAATTCGCCGCCATATAAGTCAGTAGCGGCCACTTTTTCCAGCGCAACCACAGCGGCGCCTTCTCCCAGAACAAACGTGTTTTGCTTTTCAAGCGCGTAGGGTCGGCAGGGATACGGATGCTTTTCCAGTCCGGAATAAATTCCGACGGCCTTCATCTGCGCAAGGGTAAAATCCGTCAGCGGGGCCTCGGTGCCACCTGCCAGAAACCGTTTGGCCATACCTGCTTTCAGCCAGGCTACCCCGTTGGCTACGGCCATCAAAGCCGTGCTGCAGGTAATGGAGTGGCTGATCTGGGCGCCTCCGGCATTCACGGCATGCGCCACCCAACTGGATAGGTTGCCCAGCGTGGTGGTAGGAGAGGAGGCAGAAGAAAGCTCCTGGTTTAGGAAGGACTCATAATGCTGCTCAAACAAACCGGTGGCACCCCGGGAGGAGCCAATGTTTACAGCCAGCTCATCGTCCTGCCGGTCCGTTGCGAGCCAGCCTGCCTGTTCCACCGCCTGCCGGGCAGCATAGACGGCCATAAGTACCGAGCGATCCAGCTGCCTGTAGTTCGGGTGAGCGTCAACCAGCGCCTGTAATTGCTTATCAGCTGCGGGTGAAAGGGAAGCGACTGGGGTAGGTTTGTCCTGATGGAGTACAGTTGTGAAAGCAGGCTTGCCAGCCCGGTAGGCCTGTGCTATACCTGGCTCGTCAAAGCCAAGCGGGGAAATAGCGCCGCAGCCCCTGATAACGATGTATTCTTTTTCTGCTTCCATAGCGGCTATAAAGGTAGGGACAAACACACGGAGAACAAGCGGAAAGCGCTTCCGGAAGTAAGGCTATACCTTAAAATGGCTGCTTTTAGCTTCGACTTCGTAGGGCGCGCTGAACCTGTGGGCATCTTGCCTGCTACGGCCCTATTGTCACCATTACCGGAGCTTTCTTGTCAGGAACCTGAACCTAGAATCAACTGCTGCATCCCTCGTATCGTCTGGTATACTTGGTCCAGTTGCTCCTCTGTGATGCAATAAGGCGGGATGATGTAAATGATGTTGCCGAGCGGACGGAGAATCACTCCTTGCTCCAGGCCATAATTGTAAAGCGTGTCGCGGAGGTTGCTGAAGTAAGAGGTGGCACCCACTTCAAACTCCACCGCCAGGATGGTACCCTGCTGGCGTACCTGTTTTAGGTTTGGCCAGGATGCTATACCTGAAGCAAAAGCAGCGTGACTGCGGCTGATGCGCATAATGTTTTGCTGCGTCTCGGGTTGCAGGAGCAGATCCATGCTGGCCAGTCCGGCGGAGCAGGCAACAGGGTTGGCCGTATAGCTGTGACCGTGGAAAAAGGTCTTGCTTTTGTCCTTGTGCAGAAATGAGTCGTAGATAGCAGTGCTGCAGGAGGTAACGCCGAGCGCCATGGTGCCACCGGTCAGGCCTTTCGATAAGGTGACCATGTCGGGCTTATGCTCTAAATAATCGCTGGCGAAAGTAAGGCCTGTGCGTCCAAAGCCTGTCATCACTTCGTCGGCTATCGTCAGGATGTGGTGTTCCTGACAGATGGCTAGCAGCCTGTCCAGTACGTCCGGGCTGTACATGACCATGCCGGCCGTTCCCAGTACCAGCGGCTCGTAGATAAAAGCGGCTACGTCTTCAGCCCGGGCCAAGGTTTCCAACTGCTTCACTGTTTCTTCTTCCCGGCCAGGTATAGGTACATCCACGAACTCCACTTCAAACAGGTAGGACCAGAAAGGAGCCGTAAAGGCACTGCGGGCGCTCACAGACATAGCCCCAAAGGTATCGCCGTGGTAACTGTCCCGGAAAGCGATGATCTTTTTCTTGGGTGTACCGACATTCTGCCAGTACTGGATCGCCATCTTCAAGGCTACTTCCACGGCAGTAGACCCATTGTCGGAATAAAAGATGCGGCGCTGACCCTGCGGAAGAATTTGCAGCAAACGTTCGGCAAAGGTAACGGCGGCCGGATGTGTAAAGCCTGCAAAGATGACGTGCTCGAGTGTCTGCAGCTGTTCGGCTACTTTCTGCGCAATATAGGGGTGCGCGTGTCCGTGCAGGTTCACCCACCACGAAGCAACCGCATCCACGTAGCTTTTTCCGTCTTCCGCGTAGAGCAGGGCGCCTTCGCCCCGAACGATAGGTATAGGAAGTGGCGCAGTTTTCATCTGCGTGTACGGATGCCAAATGACGTGGTGGTCGCGTTGGGCTAAGTTCATCCTGGTAAGCTGATTGGTTATAGTAGAGTTCTTGCTATATAGTATCTCTCTGATGTATCCTCTGTTATAAATACGACACAAATGACCGGGCATACTCGGCCACAGCTTCCTGGCAGAAATCAGCTTCCTGTCGGATAGAGGGCAAACGGCGCAGTCCCGTATACTTGATGATGAAATCCTCCGAGGTCTGGTTCTCCTCGCCGTTGAAGATAATGCCTGCCACCGGCACCTTCCGGTAGCGCAGCACCTCTGCTGTGAGCAAGGTATGGTTGATGCTGCCCAGGTAGTTCCTGGACACCAGCACCACCTCCAAACCCAGTTGCTGCACCAGGTCCAGCACCAGGTAGCGCTTGTTGAGGGGCACCATCAGGCCGCCGGCGCCTTCCACGATCAGGTTGTTCTGCGTGTCGGGCAACTGCAGTCCGTGCACATCAATCTCTATCCCTTCCGCTGCTGCTGCTTTATGGGGCGAGGATGCCATCTTGAGACGGTACGCCTCGGGGTGGAAAGCGGATTTTTCGTTGGATACCAGACTTTTAACCATGTCGGTATCCGTGAAATCCAGGCCGCCCGCCTGCACGGGTTTCCAGTAATCGGCCTGCAGGGCCTCGGTCAGTATGGCTGCGGCAACAGTTTTGCCTACGTCCGTTCCGATGCCTGTTACAAAATATCTTTTCATGTACCTTTCGCTATGACCTGCACGAGGCCTTCCATTTCTTCTTCCGTATTATAAGCATGTACGATCACGCGCAGCCGCTCTGTACCTGCCGGTACGGTAGGGGGCATGACGGGACGTACATCAAAACCTTCTTTTTGCAGGGCAGCCGCCAGCATTTTGAGTTGCTGTGGCTCTTGCAGGAAAACAGAGCATATCACGCTGTCTTCCGGGGTGCAGCGTATGCCGCTCAGTTTGTTCAGTTTCAGGTATAGCAGCGCAGCCAGTTGCTGCACGCGCGCACGTTCTTCCCTCAGGTCGGGGAGCAGGGTATAGGCACATTTCAGGGCCACCAGTGCATGCGTGGGCAGGCCGGTGGTATAAATGAACGCCCTGCTATAGTTAATCAAAAAATCGCGCAGCACCTTCGGGCCCACCACGGCTGCCCCGTGACTGCCCATGGCTTTGCCGTAGGTGATCACCTGGGCAAATACCTGGTCCTGCAAGCCCAGAGCTACTGTCAGCCCTTCGCCTTTGTCACCATACAGGCCAACGGCATGGGCCTCATCCACAATGAGGGCGGCCGTATGTTCGTTACACAGCCGGGCCAGTTCCCGCAAAGGCGCCTTATCACCGTCCATGGAATAAACCGACTCCACCACCACGTATACCTGGCCGGTCGCGCGCTTCAGTTTTTGCCGCAGGTCTTCCACGTTGTTGTGCCGGAAGCTGTAGCTTTTGGCAAAGCTTAAACGAAGTCCATCCTTCATGGAAGCATGGCTGGCCTCGTCATAAAATACCGTATCGCCGCGCTGCGGCAAGGCAGACAGCAGGCCCACATTGGCCGAATATCCTGAGTTGAAAAGCAGCGCTGCCTCACCTTGATGGTAAGACGCAATGCTCGCTTCCAGCTCTTCGAAAAGGCCGTGATTGCCGGATAACAACCGGGAGCCTGTTGCTCCCAATGGTAGCTGTTTATAGTTTTCTTCTTCCTGCCGGATCAGCGCCCGTAGTCTTTCGCTGCGGGCGAGGCCGAGGTAATCGTTGGAACAGAAGTCAGCCAGGCCGGTGGTGGTTTTGAGTTCCCGCAGGTTACCCTGCGCAGCCCGTTCCGCCAGCTTCTGCTGTAACTTGTTTTTTAAGACGCTGGACATAAGACGTTAGATAAAAGACTTCTTCACAGATGCACCAATATAATGATCTTGCGTCTTGTGTCTAAAATCTTGTGTCTAGCCAACCACCGGTTGGCTTTCTTCTTTAAAAGACTTGCGTGGAGTTAGACCTAGCAGGTCAAACATGGCTTTGTCTGCATCGAAGTCCGGGTTTGGAGTTGTCAGCAGTTTCTCGCCGGTGAAGATGGAGTTGGCGCCGGCCAGGAAGCAAAGGGCCTGTTCGGTCACGTTCATCTGCTCACGGCCTGCCGAGAGGCGCACCATGGTTTTGGGCATCAGGATACGGGCCGTCGCGATCATGCGTACCATCTCCCATACCGACACGCGCGGCTGGTTTTCGAGCGGCGTACCTTTTACCGGTACCAGGGCATTCACCGGAACGGATTCCGGGTGCTGTACCAGCGTAGACAAGGTATGCAACATACCGATGCGGTCTTCGTCTGTCTCACCCAGGCCGATGATACCGCCGGAGCAAACCGATATACCTGCTTTGCGCACGTTTTCGATCGTGTCCAGACGGTCGTCGTATGTCCGGGTGGTAATGATGTTCGAGTAATTTTCTTCGGATGTGTCCAGGTTGTGGTTGTAGGCGTACAGGCCGGCTTCTTTGAGCTTCTCTGCCTGGTACTCGTTCACCATACCCAGGGTACAGCAAACTTCAAGGCCCATTTCATTCACACCTTTCACCATGTCGAGTACCTTGTCGAAGTCGCGGTTGTCGCGCACTTCGCGCCAGGCGGCACCCATGCAGAAGCGGGTAGAACCACCGGCCTTGGCCCGTTGCGCCGCCGTCAGCACCTGCTCCTGGCTCAACAGCTTGTGCACTTCCACATCGGTATGGAAACGGGCCGCCTGTGGGCAGTAAGCACAGTCTTCGGGGCAGCCACCCGTCTTTACGGACAATAACGTACATACCTGCACCTCACCGGTAGCCTGGTATTGCTTGTGCACCTGGGCTGCTTCCACAATCAGTTCCAGCACCGGCTTGTAGTAAATCGCCTTTATTTCTTCCAGGCTCCAGTCGTTTCGAAGGTCTGTGTTTAGTCCGTTTTGCATCATGGTACTCGTTTTTGGGTTACGAAGGTAATTTGAAGATTTAGGAATTAAAAATCAACTCCAGGGGGTAGTACGGTGGATAAATAGCTAATTGCCTAAGCTGTTGTGCTATTCCTGTGGAAAATTTGTTTTGTTAATTTGTTAGAAAGCCAGGTTCCCCTTCTCAGCTTCCGGGATGCCACCTTTGCCGCTATACCTAGAAGAGGCTTCAGGAGTGGAGCTAAAGGAGAACGCGCAGGAGGTAACCCCACCGGATCATACTTCAACCGGACAGGAGGCGCGATACATCAGGGCTTGCTGCACAGAATATTTGTACCTTTGTGCCTGCCAGGCAGGTTGGCTGGCCTTTAACAATGTAATCTAATGCCGTTTTCATCTCTGGGCTTGTCAGCACCGCTTCTAGTAGCCATCAAAGAAAAAGGGTATACTTCGCCCTATCCCATCCAGCAAGAAGTTATACCTGCCGTCCTGAAGGGCAGGGATATTGTAGGTATAGCCCAGACCGGCTCCGGTAAAACAGCCAGTTTCGCACTGCCCATACTGGAGTTGTTCCAGCACAGAAAGACGAACCGGAACAGGTATGTCCGTGCCCTGGTGCTGGTTCCTACCCGGGAACTGGCCGTGCAGATAGAAGAGGTTTTCAGGGGGTTCGGCTCCAGGCTTGACCGGCAGGTGAAGACCCTGGCTGTGTATGGCGGCGTTTCCATCAACCCGCAGATGATGAAGCTGAGCGGCACCGATGTGCTGGTGGCTACCCCAGGCAGATTGCTGGACCTGCTCTCCAGCAACTCGGTGCAGCTCTCGGAGGTGGAGGTGCTGGTGCTGGACGAGGCGGACAAGATTCTCAACCTGGGTTTTCAGGAGGAAGTGAACAGGATACTGGCTTTGTTGCCGGCGAAGCGCCAGAACCTGCTTTTCTCAGCCACCCTGAGCGGGGATGTGGACGAACTGATGACGAAGGTGCTGTCGGACCCGTTGAAGATCACGATACAGGAGGAGGCCTCGGTGCCGGACCTGATCACTCAGGTAGCGTACCAGGTAGAACCCGAAAAGAAGGGGCCGCTGTTGCGTTACCTGATCCGGCAAAGCGATATGCAACAGGTGCTCGTGTTCACCTCTTCAATCCGGACGGCAGACAACGTGGCCGGTAAGCTGCAGAAGCATGGAATCGAAGCAGCCGCTTTTCACGGAGACAAAAGCCAGGGCGGCAGAACGGAATCTCTGAAGAAATTCAAAGCCGGCAAACTGCGGGTACTGGTGGCTACGGATCTGGCCTCCCGGGGTATAGACATCAAGTTCCTACCCTACGTCATCAACTACGAATTGCCCCGTTCCCCCAAGGACTACGTGCACCGTATTGGCAGAACCGGCCGCGCCGGATCCTCCGGCGAAGCAATCTCCCTCATTACGCCTGAGGATGCACATCACTTTAGGATCATCCAGAAAAAAATGGGCAAGCGGGTGGAGGTGTTGCCAACAGATGATTTTGATCTGCAGGGACAGTAGGTTAACGCTATAGGCGCGAGCGTCCTCGCTCGCGCCTAGCCATGTGTAGTATAGCTCCTAGCTCTTTTTCAGTAGATGACTCAGGTCTCCGGCCCGGAACCAGCGGTAGCCGTAGGCATCGAGCGTAATGTAATGTTTGCCCTTGTCGTCTGTTTTGCTTTCGTAATTCACCATCAGGTCTACCAGCTTCTCCTCTTTTTCCTGCTTCAGGTTCAGGATTATTTCGTGCGCTTTTTCATCGAAGTTGTGCAGGATGATCAGTGAACTGCCTTGCCAACTGTAGTGCATACACAATACGCCCGGTTTGTTTGTTTCCAGTATTTGCCACTCGCCCCAACCGATCTCAGTGCATTCCTGGCGCAGGCGGATCAGGGCTGTCATCCAGTTCAGGTTCGAATTAGGTTCCCGGCGCTGCATCTCTACGTTCACGTGGTGATAGGAGTAAGGACCTTCGTCTATGACCGGATGCACCAGCTTGTCGTTCTTTGAGAAGCCGGCCTGGTACTCGTCTGACCACTGCATCGGCGTACGCACGGCATCCCGCTCCTTCAGGCTGAGGTCATCGCCCATACCTATCTCGTCCCCATAGCGGATCACCGGGGTGCCGGGCAAAGAAAACATCAGGCTATAAGCCAGCTCAGTCTGCTGCCTGTTGCCCAGCATCGAGGACAATCTTCTTCGTATTCCCCGCTCATAGAGCTGCATGTTCTCGTCCGGGCCAAAACGGGCGAACACTTTCTGGCGTTGCTCCTCAGTGAGGCGCCCCAGGTCCAGTTCGTCGTGGTTGCGCAGGAAGTGGGCCCACTGTACACCCGGGTGGTGCGTGCGCGTTTCCTCCAGTGCCTCCCGGAGCGGACCGAGGTCACCCGTGGCCAGCGCATAAAACATACGTTGGTTGACATAAAAGTTGAACATCATCTGGATGCCTTCTCCCTTTTCCCCAAAGTACTTCTTGTTCTCTTCCGGGAGCACGTTGGCCTCGCCCAGCAGGATCGCATCGCCACGCCGCCATTGCAAAAAGCGACGCATCTCAGTCAGGTATTCGAATTTAAGGGTATGCTCTTTCGAACCGGCATCATGGGATTCGATTATGAACGGAACAGCGTCTACCCGGAAACCGGCTACTCCCAGTTCGAGCCAGAAACCCATGATCCTGCGGATCTCTTCGCGCACTTCCGGGTTGTCCATGTTGAGGTCGGGCTGAAACTCGTAGAAGCGGTGAAAATACCAGGCCTTCGCTTTTTTGTCGAATGTCCAGGTAGAGTGCTGCACACCCGGGAACACCATCCCTTCGTCCCAGTTGTCGGGCCTCTCTTTTGACCAGACATACCAGTCGCGGTGCAGGGAATCTTCGCTGCTGCGGGCGTTCTGAAACCAGGGGTGCTGATCGGAGGTATGGTTGACCACTAGGTCGATGATCACTTTGATGCCCCGCTTTTTGGCCTGGTGCATAAACTCCACAAAGTTGCCGCTTGAGCCATGCCGCCGGTCTACGCCATAATAATCGCTGATATCGTACCCGTTGTCTTTGTTGGGAGAAGGTTGAAAAGGTGCCAGCCAGACGGTGTCAACGCCCATGGCATTGAGGTAATCGAGGCGGCGGGCTAGCCCTTCAAAATCGCCTACGCCGTCGCCGTTGAGGTCCATAAAGGTTTCCAGGTCCAAGCTGTAGATGATTGCATTCTTATACCACAGTTCTTCCAGCATGTCAGTTGAGGTTGGTTAAAAGTCGTGATTGGTCTATACGAAGTTTAACAGGCAACAGTGGAAGGAAAGATATAAGTTGCTGTAATACAGTTTTTTGCAAATGGTATACCGGATAGCTCGTCTCCCATTCCTGTTGCAAACCCTGATAGCGTCAATTTTGTAGAGGTGTTAAGGAAAATAGGCTGGTGGACTATATACCTGCTTTACACCAAGCCATTTAGATTACAGTGTATATTTTACGTTGTACACTGTCTGCGATGCCTTTTACTTATTTTTCAGAACGAATCCTGTAGTATTTTATACAACAAACGGGGTTTTGAAACCAGTTTATAAACTGCGGGTTAGGCAAGGTCGTATGAGTTAATACTCCTAAGAAATGAGGCGAACCTCTATCTAAACTCACCCTTTCGTCCTATTGTCCTCATTCGGTGCATACAAAGGAACACGGAGACCGGTTTAACCCCACTTCCAGAATAAACTCACCCATAATTTACCCCTCTGACAAAGCACCAGGTTCAATGCAATGCTTTGCACATGTTCTCTCTCCATTTTATTTATTCTTCCTGAACGTTTCATCACTATAAAAACAGGTCTATTAAAACAGAAACGCGGATCCTATAACGTCAACCCGAGGGGAGAGGTAACATTTGTTTGATGGTAACATGGTTTTTTTATTTTTAAGATTACCTTTTATGGAAAAAAAATTTTGCAGAGTTCGTGACCTTAATTTCGGTAAGGTTGCTTTTGTTTTTTTGTCACTCTCCCTCTCCCTGATAAGTACTGGCTGCGATGATTTTCTGGATGATATCATAGATTTTCCTGACAAGCCGGTTCCCATGGAGAGTTACAACCAGGTGAACCTGGTTGCGAGCACAAACGAGGAATATGATGCCAGCAGAATAGAGCCACGTTTAGTAAATGCATGGGGCATTACGTTTAATCCGACTGGCGTGGCCTGGATAAATGCCGAAGATACCGGCCTTAGTTTTGTATATGATGCTGAAGGCAAAGAACTGAGACCTCCTGTAGCTATTCCTTCGCCTGACGCAGCAACAGGAGGTACCCCTACAGGTATTGTCTTCAATAACAGTTCTGATTTTAAGCTTGCGGATGGGAATCCTGCCAGGTTTATTTTTGCCGGAACAGATGGTGTCATATCGGCCTGGAATGCTGGCGACCAAGCCGAGAAAGTAGTTGACAATTCTGCGGATTCAGGTGAAGTTGGGGCAGTGTATACGGGCCTTGCTTTAGTGTCTAATAATAAAAGTTACTTGTATGGGGCCAATTTCAGTATGGGCAAAATCGATGTTTTTGACAAGGACTTTGAGCAGGTAAATGGCATGGAGTTCACGGACCCGGATTTACCACAGGGCTATTCACCTTTTAATATACAGGCTATAGACGGGAAACTGTATGTGCTTTATGCCAAGGTTGGAGCAGATGGTGAAGAAGAAAAGGGTATGGGAAATGGCTTTGTATCTGTATTTAACCCGGATGGATCTTTTGTAAAACGTTTTGCTTCCAGAGGAACTTTAGATGCTCCATGGGGTATAGCCAAGGCACCCGGAAACTTTATTAAAAACAGCCCTGGAGCAATTTTAATCGGAAACTTTGGTGACGGACGCATCAATGTGTATAGCTCCAACGGGAAATTTTTAGGTCAATTAGAAAACGACGGTGATCCAATTACCATCGATGGCTTATGGGGTATAGAGTTTCCTCCTGGCACTGCGACCGGCGTGGACCCTAACCGCCTCTATTTTGCAGCAGGACCTGATGATGAATCAGAAGGTTTATTCGGGTACATAACCAAGTAAACAAAAGAGGAGGCTTTTATCGATAAAAGCCTCCTCTTTTGTTTAAACTACTGTATACCACAGCTTTTCCAGCAGAACGAATCAATAGGGTTATGAGCGGATGCGTCTATGCGGAAAGATTCCGGTAATAGCCGCTGGAAGGAGAGAGGTTCGCTAAAAAGTCGGTAATATAAGTCGGTTCAGGTATGTACTGACTTAGGTGTTTCGTTAGCGCTTGGCTTGCCAGTCGGCCTGGCTCATTTCAAACTTTATTTCATTTTTTCCGTGAGTGCCTGCCTTTCGCCAGCCTTGTTTCTGGTAGAAAGTTTCTGCTCTCGTGCCGGGTCCGGTGCCCAGCCAGACCGTTTCAGTTGTCTGCTGAAAGTACCAGTCCAGCATGATGTTGTGTAGTTGCTTGCCTATACCTTTGCCTTCATACTCGGGGCGCAGAAACAGTGCCCAGACGTTGTGCTCCTGCAGGTCCACAATGGCAAAGCCCGCTATACCTTCCTCCACTTCACAAACCCAGCCTTTGCCCCGTTGCGTCAGGTATAGCTCACAATCTTTATCCGTTACCCGCGCCGGATCGGAAAGGGTGTTTTCTTTGACGGTATGCCGCACAATCTGGAGTTGAGGGATGTCGGCGGTGGTGGCTTCGCGGAAAATCATAGGGATACACATTGTTAACGCTCGGAAGATAGTGATTTAGATTTTTAGTAAAAACTGCAAAGCCCGGATATAAAAAATCCCCCGCTTGAGAGAGCGGGGGATTTTCCTATACCTGTGGAAATCTTACTTCTCTTTCTCTTCCACCACCACACCATTCCGGTAAAGTATCGTCTTGTATACCTTGCCTTCCGGGTTGTGGTACTTCCAGGTGCCGGTGGCTTTGTTGTTGCGATGCTGGCCCAGCACTTCTACTTTACCGTCTTCGAAATACTGCTTGTAGGGTCCGAAGCGCAGGCCGTCTTTGTAACTGGTTTCGGACTGCAGCTTGCCTGAAGGGTAGAACTCCTGGCTGCTGACGATCTTGCCGTTTTCGTACTTATACTTGTCTTTGATCTGCCCGTTGTCATGGTATACCAGGCGCTCTCCGGTAAGCTTATCGGCTGTGTAGTTTTCAGATATTTCTACTTTCTTTCCGGGCGCATCATAGTACTCTTTCCAGTTGCCGGTGCGCAGCTTGTTCTTGTACTGCTCCTCTGATTTTATATTCCCGGAAGGATAGTAGGTGGTGATTTTACGGTCATCGCCGTTGTTGCTGTAGTTGCCTTCTTCCTTCAGGTGGCCATCCTCATAAAATACCTGCGAGAGACCCTGCACCTGGCCATTGCGGTAGTTGATGACGCTGCGGGGTTTGCCGCTCTCAAAGTAGGCTTTGGACGGGCCGTGCATCTTGCCGGATTGAAAACTGCCTTCGGTGCTCAGTTTGCCGCTGCGGTAGTAGCTCCTGAAACTGCCGTTTCGCTGGCCTGCTACGTTCACCACTTCTGTTTCCAACTGACCATTGTCGAAGTAGGTTTTGTAGGAGCCCTCCAGCATGCCGTTCCGATAGTTGGCCTCTGTCTCTAAGTTGCCGTTCTCATAATAGGTTTTGGCCGGCCCGTTCTGTTTGCTGTTGCTGTAGCTGATCTCCGATTTGGGTTTGCCATTCGGGTAAAACTCTTTCACCAGCCCCTCCGGGAAGCCGTTTACAAAAGACGTCTCTTTCCGGATCGTGCCATCGGCATAGAACGTCCGGAAAATGTCGCTTTGCTGGTCCTTGTCATAGCTGCCTTCCTGCAGCAGGCGCCCATCCGGGTGGAAGGCTTTGAAAGGTCCCTGCTTCTGGTCCTGCACGTAGCTTACCTGCAGTTTGGGTTTACCGCTTGGGTAGAACTCTGTAAATACGCTGTCTTTTTTGCCTTCCACAAATTTGGCGAATGCTTCCCGCTCACCGGTTGGGTAGTAGCGGTTGTAGTAGCCCACTATGGCCGAGTCCGGCGTGATGTAATAGACTTCCTTGACCGCAGTCATGGACTCGTCGTAGTAGGTCACGACTTTCTTCTGGGCCTGCCCATACGCTATTGAACTGAAAAGTAAAACAGCAGGCAAGAGTGAAAGCAATTTCGACATAGGTACTAAATCAGTCTGTACAAGGGTACAGGGTTATACTTTCTTTTTGATAATCTCTTTCGAAACCAGTTTCAGGAATGGGTCAGTATCTTTCAAAAATTTCTGCGCCAGTTCAATGGCTTTTGCATGATTCACTTTGCTCAGACTCAGCAAAGCGCGTCTCTTCACATACTTGTCACCCTCACTGTTTATCAGGTGCAGGAGCATCTTTTCACCTCCCTCCACTTCAATGTTTCCAAGTAATTCAGCCATTTGCCACTTAGCCTGTTGCTGGTTAGAATAAACAGCCTTTCTCACAAACCGCAGCTTATTCTCCAGCTTCTCTTCCACGCTTTTCAGCACTACGCCTGCTTCATTGTCGATAGCCAGTGCATACACCAGCAACTGCGCCAGGTCATGGTTGAATTCCTTGTTGAGCTGTTCCAGCGCCTCATTTGCTGCCTTGTACAATTCCTCCCAGCCAGGATACTCCACTTCCCATTCGCCTAATCCTCTGTTTTCGGTATAGGTATCGGGCGACATATCGGCCCATTCCCAGAATTTAGCCAGTTCGGTCTCTAACGACATAGGTGCTTTAACATAAATAAACATCAAAAGTATAAGAAACAGTTTAATCTGCAGGCCAAGGTATAAAAAAGAAGCCTTACGAATAACGTAAGGCTTCCTGCAATAAATATACCGTAACGGGTGATTACATCTTCTCAATAACAATGGCAGAAGCGCCGCCGCCGCCGTTGCAAATACCGGTTACACCGATCTTGCCACCTTTCTTATCTAGCACGTTGCAGAGTGTGACCAGGATACGGGCTCCGGAGGCTCCCAGCGGGTGACCCAGCGATACGGCACCGCCGTACACGTTCACGTTGCCGCCTTCCAGGCCCAACTTCTGGTTGTTTGCAATCGATACAACCGAGAAGGCTTCGTTGATTTCATAGAAATCGACTTCCTCCGGCGTAACGCCTGCGTTCTTGAGCGCCTTAGGTATAGCCAGGGCCGGCGTGGTGGTGAACCAGATCGGATCCTGCTCTGCATCAGCAAAACCAAGGATTTTGGCCATCGGTTTCAGACCCAGCTCTTCTGCCTTCTCCTTGCTCATGAGCAACAGGGCAGCAGCGCCGTCATTGAGCGTAGAAGCATTGGCAGCTGTTACGGTTCCTTCTTTGTCGAATACAGGGCGAAGACCTGCTATCTTCTCGAAGTTTACCTTTTTATATTCTTCGTCTTCCGAAATCAGGACAGACTCTTTGCCACGCTGCGGAATCTCAACCGGTACGATCTCATCTTTCAGTTCACCGGCTTCGGTGGCAGCAGCTACTTTTTTGTAGGAGTTGGTGGCGTATTCATCCTGCATTTCGCGGGTGATCTTCATTTCACGGGCCGTATTCTCGGCGGCGTTGCCCATGTGGAAGTCATTGTACACGTCCCACAGGCCGTCTTTCAACAAGCCGTCAATCATCTGGCCGTGCCCTAATTTCGCTCCGAAACGGGCCTTGTCCAGGTAAAAAGGCACATTGGACATGCTTTCCATACCACCTGCTACGATAATGTCTTTGTGGCCCAGCATGATAGCCTGTGCCGCATACATCACTGCCTTCGAACCGGAAGCGCATACCTTGTTCACGGTCGTACATTCCACCTCATAACCAAGGCCCGCCTTGATAGCAGCCTGGCGTGCCGGCGCCTGACCTACGTTGGCAGACAATACGTTGCCCATGATCACTTCCTGCACGAGACTTTTGTCAACACCGGCTCTCTCCAGCGCACCTTTGATAGCGGCTGCACCCAGTTCGGTAGCTGAAAGGCTGGCCAGAGCGCCGCCAAAGCTGCCAATCGGGGTACGTACAGCCGAAATTATATAGACTTCTTTCGTTTGCATAGGATTGTGTGTTATTGGTTTGTAGTGTGAAATTATCAGGATTTAAGCTGAAAACCAAACAATCGTTAGGTAAATGACAGCTTGGGTGGTTTAACGGTTTTATAGTTAACTTGTTGGAGCATTTTCATTACTCCGGTTCTCTCCAAGAAGCGGAGGAGGGGCCTTAAAGCTGCAACATATTTTAAGCGATTTCGGGTCCAACCACCCCTGCCCCCTTCCAAGGGGAGAATTTCTGCACGAGCAGGTAT
>NZ_JSYF01000170.1:0-19960 GCF_054824225.1 Pontibacter sp. HJ8 | reverse complement strand
TTTAGGTTGTAAGTATGTCTGCTATACCTGTCGACTAAGGTGCCAGATATACCTGCCGGCTACATGTCTTATACCTGATTGAGAGCGGCCGGAAATGGTGCAGATGGCGTTTATGCCGGATGACCGTTACGTGCACATACCGTCACGTCTGGCCTTGCCTAATTTATCGGCGATATTTTTTACTGCCAGGTATAGGGAGGGTGACTTTACCAATGAGCAGGGTTTCTGGAACCGTTCCGAGCTTTTGGGGTATACAATAGTATGTGTGCCTTGCCGTGGCGGGAAACCTGCCAGACCTTCGGAATACTTTCTGACAGGCTTTGATTCTGACAGAAAAGACGTGAAAATATATGGTCGTCCGGTGGGCGGTGCCATTGCCTGTGACGGCTCCCTGCCGGTTGCCAATGATGCGGGCAGTACCATAGGGCAGGTCAACGTGACACAGATTACGAATTTTTACCTTGTTAAATAACCTGAATGGCTTCCCTGATAGATCTGATTGGTAATACGCCCCTGGTAGAACTGAAAAATATTTCTCCTAACCCGAATGTGAAACTGCTGGGCAAACTGGAGGGAAATAACCCGGGTGGCAGCGTGAAAGACCGGGCGGCCTATGGCATGATCAAAGGCGCTTTGGACCGGGGTGAGCTGAAAGAAGGTATCAAACTAATCGAAGCGACCAGCGGCAATACCGGCATTGCGCTCGCTATGATGGCCCGTTTGTTTGGCGTGGAGATAGAGCTGGTGATGCCTGCGAGTGCGACTCCCGAACGGGTGAAGACCATGGAGGCGTTTGGCGCCAAAGTGATCCTGACACCTGCCCAAGGTTCCATGGAAGCCGCCATAGACTATGTACAGGAGCAGGAGGCCAAAGGCGGCTATCTGGTGCTGAACCAGTTCGGCAACCCGGACAACTACAGAGCCCACTACCGCACCACCGGCCCCGAAATATGGCGCGACACCCAGGGTACCATCACGCATTTTGTCTCCTCCATGGGCACAACGGGTACGATCATGGGCGTGTCGCGTTACCTGAAAGAACAGAACCCCGGGGTGCAGATCGTGGGCACGCAGCCGCTGGAAGGCTCCCAGATACCCGGTATCCGGCGCTGGCCGCAGGAGTACCTGCCTAAGATATTTGAGCGGGAGCGGGTGGACCGGATCATCGATGTGTCACAGCAAGAGGCCACTGCCATGACGCGCCGGCTGGCCCGGGAAGAAGGTGTTTTTGCGGGCATGAGCAGCGGGGGAGCTGTGACGGCTGCTGTCCGGCTCATAGAGGAACTGGAGGAAGGGGTGGTGGTCTGCATCATCTGCGACCGGGGCGACCGCTACCTTTCATCTGAGCTCTTCGGCTAATGCTTCCTTAAAACAACGAGCGCCGTAAACTAAAGAAGCGACCTGTCTTATAAACCTATAAAACCAAAAGCTATGAAAGTATTATTTGTTTTAACCTCACATGATCAGCTCGGAGACACCGGCAAAAAAACTGGTTTCTGGATAGAGGAGTTTGCAGCCCCTTATTATACCCTGTCCGATGCTGGCGTTGACATTGAACTTGCCTCTCCGAAAGGCGGGCAGCCTCCCATCGACCCGAAAAGCACCGAGCCGGATGCCCAGACGGAAGCTACCCGGCGTTTTTATGAAGACGAAGACCTGCAGCACAAACTCTCCCGCACCAAAAAACTAAGCGAAGTACGGGCTGAGGCTTATGATGCAGTATTCTTTCCGGGAGGCCATGGGCCGCTGTGGGACCTGGCAAAGGACAAAGATTCTATCCGGTTGATTGAAGACTTTGCAAAACAGGAGAAACCGGTTGCTGCCGTTTGTCACGGCCCGGCGGTACTGGCAGAAGCCCGGGCAGCCAACGGAGAGCCGCTTGTGAAAGGCAAAAAAGTGGCAGGTTTTACGAATTCGGAGGAAGAGGCTGTGCAACTGACCAACATTGTCCCTTTCCTGGTGGAGGATAAGTTGAAGGAGCTTGGAGGCAATTACTCCAAAATCGAGGACTGGAAGCCTTATGTCGTGACCGATGGCTTGTTGATCACCGGGCAGAATCCAGCCTCGTCGGAGCCTGCCGCAGAAGAATTACTCAGAATGCTGAAGAAACAACCTGCTGGCTCTAAATAAGCCTTTTGCGTATAACCAGTATCAGTGTAGCGTAAAATCCCATTAGCTTCAGGAAGGAGCTGGTGGGATTTTTATGTTAAGTAACGAGTTTGCAAGGACAGGCTTTGTGGCCTCGCTTCTCAGAACGATGTAAGTATAGGTATAGGTATAGGTATAGGAGATCAAGATGTTGCTATGATACCCGATGCAGATACATTAAATTGCAAACCAAAGCACGAACACTATGAGAAAGATAAAAAAGAAACACAAAGCCATACCTGCTCCGGTCGGTGACCTGGTCACCTACAGGGCCTTGCCAACTCGGGAAGTGGAGTACATAGATCCGTTTCTGTTCCTCAACCACCACGGACCACAGGTATACAAGGCCGGTAACCGTGGCCTGCCCTTCGGGCCGCACCCGCACCGAGGCTTTGAAACGCTGACTTTTATTTTGGATGGCGACATTACGCACCAGGACACGGGCGGTGGAAAAGATGTGATAGAGGCGGGCGGCGTCCAATGGATGACAGCCGGCCGCGGATTGATCCATGCCGAGGTGTCATCGGAGAAGTTTAAGAAAGAAGGAGGCCCGCTGGAGATTCTGCAGTTGTGGTTCAACCTGCCGGCCAAACACAAAATGACAGAGCCCAAGTATATCGGCCTGCAGAAAGATAAGATCCCGGTTGTTTCGCTCGACAGTGGCAAAGTGAATGTGAACGTAGTATCGGGAAGTTGGGGAGAGGTAGAGGCGCCCATCCAGAGCCTGAGCGACATACACATGGTCAGTATTGAAATGCAGCCGGGAGGCACTTTTATTTACAACATACCTTCAGAGCGCAACATCTTTTTCTATGTGGTGCGCGGCGCGGTAAAAGTGAACGGCGAGACAGCAGAAAAACTGACACTGGTAGAGTTCGAAAACGAAGGCAAAGAAATAAAGGTAGAAGCTACGGAAGATGCCTACATTCTCTTCGGTCATGCCCAGCCCTATAACGAACCCGTCGTGTCGCACGGGCCTTTCGTGATGAATACCGAGCAGGAGATCCGCGAAGCCTTCCAGGATTACCAGCTGGGCAAAATGGGAACCTGGGCGGAGTAAGAAGTTTGAGAATTTAGGAGTTAGAAAGTTAGAGAATTAAAAAGTTAGAAAGTGGAAGGTATAGCTTCAAAGGGAGCGCTTTTTTTTGATTTCCCTGAAGGTCCTCCTTCCAGCCTTTGAAAAGCCGGTACTAAAAAGACCTCGCAGCGTGCGCAGCTCCTGCGAGTGTCTGTACCTACAGCCGTTGAAATCGCTGGCATATATAATCCGATAAGCACATCAAACTTATATTCTTACCTTGATTAAAAACAATATTTACACTTCACTCCATGGCAAATATCTATCACCAGGTACTTATACAGGCCGACAGGCATACTGTTTTCGAAGCAGTTACGACACAAAAGGGGCTATCCGGATGGTGGGTAGCGGACTGCAAAGTGTTGCCGGAAGTCGGTTTTGTAAATGAATTCATGGTAGCCGGGCATGGCTCCAACAAAATGAAAGTACTGGTACTACAGCCCGATACATTTGTGGAATGGGAGTGTGTGAACGACAACGACGACTGGACAGGTACGCACCTCACCTTTGCATTATCGGACAAAGGTGACTTCACCTGTCTCGATTTTAAGCATATCGGATATCCGGCCGAAGATGAAGTATACGCCACCTGCAACTTTCACTGGGCCCGCCACCTGACGATGCTTAAAAACTTATGCGAGACAGGTATAGCCCAGCTCGATCAGGAGCAGGAGAGAAGGGAAGTGAAAGCGGTGCATGAAGGAAAGGCTTAGGAGTTCTGAGTTCTGAGTCTCGAGTTTTGAGTTAGATATGGCAGAAGCCAGGCTGCTTTTAACCTCGAATCGGCTAGAAGTAAGGCATAGCCCCTGCTTCAGGTAATCAAACCATGTGACACAAAAACGCTCCTTCTGCCACGGCAGAAGGAGCGTTTTTGTGTCAGGAAGCCTGATAAGGCAACTGGTCAACTATTCCGTTTTATCGTCCCCTTTTGGGCGTATCGTTTCTTTTGCTGCTACTTTTCGGTGATGAGCTTTTGGCAGGTCCTGATTTCAGAGCGCCTTTGCCGGAGCTTGCTCTTGTGGTTTTGGCCGAACCGCCCGTGCTGCTTTTTTGCGTGCCTCTTTTATAGGCGCCTTCCCCCTGTGCATAACCACCGGGTCTATCGGAACCGCCTCTTGCAGCAGAACTGCTTTTTCTGTCAGCACTGCCTCTCGAAGCGGTACTGCTGGATCTTCCGCCACCGCTTCTCGCTGAAGCACCTGCCGGTCTGTCAGCACCATTTCTGGTTGAAGTACCGCTGGCTTTTTCTGTGCTGCTTCGCTTGCTTGCGCCGGATCTGGCTCCTGCGCCTTCCCGGCGTTCCGGTCGTTCAGGTCTGGCATAAGCGCTATCCTGTGATCTTTTGGAGGAGACTCCCTTCCCCGGATAGGCAAGGCTGGTGAGACTTTCAACCTCCTGTTGGGTCAGCACACGCCAATGACCGGCGGGCAGCTTACCCAGCGTGAAGGTATTGAAACGAAGGCGCTGCAGGTGCACTATTTTGTAACCCAGGCTCTCGCACATTCGCTTCAGGTAATGGTCTGTGCCCGGCTTCAGGATAATACGGAAGCGGGTCTGGCCCTCTTTCGAAACAGCGTTGTTCTTTTGCTCTTCACCCGGTAGCGGGGCTCCGCCACCACTGATCTTCTTCAGGAAGTCTGCGGTGATCTGCTTGTCAACCGTTACCACATATTCCTTCTCGTACTTGTTGTCCGAGCGCTTTACGTTGCGTACAAAGTCACTGTCGTTGCTCAGGAAAATAATGCCTTCTGCTTCTCTTTCGAGCAAACCGGTAGGTTCGAGGGTAGCAGGGAAATTGATCGCCCGTACCACGTTATCGCGCACCGATGGGTCCGAACTAGCCGACATGTTGGCTGGTTTGTTGAAGATCAGGTATACCGGTCTTTCTTCGCGCACGGAGAGGATTTCATCGTCAATGCGCACTTTATCTTTCGGCGTTACTTTCATACCTGCGTCTGCAGGAATTTTGCCATTCACCGTTACCCGGCCTTGTTCGATCAGTTCATCCGCATCGCGCCTGGAGCAGAAGCCGGTATCACTGATGTATTTATTGAGTCTCTTAGGTTCCATGTTGTTGGTGGCGTAGCTGGAAGTAATAAGTCAGCACTCCGTTTTACGCCTGTTTTGAATAAGAGGCAAAATTACGGGAAAATATAGCTTTACCTACTCCCGCTCATTATCTCCGCCTCAGAATTGGCGGAGGCGTGCCTACTCGTTTGCCAGCGCAAGGCTTGTCTGCCGAAACGATAGCAGGTAGCCGATCAGACACCCCACGATAGCCGGAACAAGCCAGCCCATGCCGAGGCTGAAGAGCGGCAAATATTCTTCGAATACCGCGCTGATGGCCAGTTCAATGCCTGCCGCGTTAAAGCCATCCACCACACTCACAATGCCTGTCAGCAATACAGACCAGGTATAGATTGGGGTCCTTTTACGGAGCAGGGAGCCAAACAGGGTCAAAGCAATGAGGACGATGACGATCGGGTATATAGCGACCAGCACAGGAACAGAAAAGGAAATGATTTGAGTAAGGCCTACGTTGGAAATGGCTGCGCTCACCAGCGTCAGAATCAGCACATAGGTTCTATAGGACACCGAAGGGCGCAGTTTGTTGAAGAAACTGGCGCAGGCTACCACCAGGCCGATGCTGGTAGTCAGACAGGCGAATATGATGGCAAGACTCAGGATCAGGCTACCCCAAACCCCGAACTGCAGGTCTGATACCTGGGTGATGATGAGACCGCCGTTCTCCTGGTGGCCGATGGCTTCCACGCTCGAGGCGCCCGCGTAGGCCAGCCCCACATAGACCAGCGCGAGTCCGCTTGCCGCGATCAGGCCTGCTGTGGTACAGACCTTGGCAATCTGCCTCGGGCTTTCAACGCCTTGGGCCCGGATGGCGCTTATCACAATGAGGCCAAATATAAAGGAGCCGATGGTGTCCATGGTCAGGTAGCCTTCCTGAAAGCCCTTGAAGAAAGGAGCTGCCTCATATGTCGAGAGAGGAGCCTGTATAAGGCCCAGGGGAGTGGCAACACTCTTGACCAGTAGAACAAGCAGGATAAGCAGCAGTAGAGGCGTCAGAAGCTTCCCGATCCGGTCCACAATCTTGCCAGGGTTCAGGGAGAGCCAATAGGTAACCCCAAAGAAAATAACCGAGTACACCACCATACTAACACTGGATGCCTTCAGCAAGTCTGGCAGAAAAGGCGCAATCCCGATTTCATAGGACACGGTGCCGGTTCTGGGAACGGCAAACAGCGGGCCAATGGTTAAATAAATAATCACAGGAAAGATCAACCCGAACAAGGGGTGCACTTTGGCTGAAATGGACTGTACATCTTCATTTTTGGAAATACCGATGGCAATCACCCCAAGTAAAGGCAGCCCCACGCCGGTCATCAGAAAGCCGACAATGGCGGGTACGAGTTCGGTGCCGGCGGCCTGGCCAAGCGACAAAGGAAAAATAAGATTGCCCGCACCAAAGAAAATGGCGAAGAGCATTAAACCAATGAAAAATGTTTCTTTGAATGAGATGTTTCCTGATTTCACAATATTTTGAGCGAGTTTAATAGAAGGATGTAACTGATTTGCAATTAACTACCTAATCGCCCAAATTCCTACATATATCTTGTGTTTTACTATCTATAGAGGTATAATTGGGAGCTTTTTTGACAAATGTTAAGGAAATTTATTGATTTTAATCAATGCTTGGTATTTGAAAAATGCAATATCGGATAAAAGAAACTAATTTCCTGTTATCACACTTATATAGTACCCAATTACTTACGCGGCTAGCTTATGCTTGAATATTCATGGTTTGAAAGACTGCCCCTGAGGAGCCAGACGGAGACCTTGGCCCGGGATGGGATTGTGCTTGCGCAACGCCGGGTGAACAACTGGACAGTGACGCTCTATGATCTGAACAATACCTATGTGGAAGTATGGGCAGGACAGGAGGCGCAGGTAATTAGCACCTTCCGGAAAGCAGTCAGTGCGATGGCTGTTTTAGAGCCCTATATGGAGAATATGGAGGCAGTAGACTGGATCAGTGAGGACGAGTAGCGGCTCCGCTTCTTCCTTTTATGCCTGTTACAGTGCCTCCCGGTGCGTATATCTCATATTTATACTGCTCTCTAAGTAGGCGCGGCGGGCACATATAACCCTTAGTTGTCTAAAGGAAAAAGGGAAGGCATGTAGCCCTCCCTTCTCCTGTTAGCATTCGGTATACCAAATGCTATACCTGTTCCAGATCCAAAGCTTCCTGCATGTAGCGCTCAAAGCTGTCGTCTTTTTCCTCAAGCCAGGGGGTATGGTGCTGCTCAGCCTTTGTATCCGTCATTACCGAGGTATAGGTCTTGTCGCGGTAGCGGAGAATGTCCTCTTCCTTGTCTACGAGCCACTGCTTGAAAAGCATGGCTACTTTGTCCAGGTCAATTTCAGGGTAGTCGGTCCTATTCATTAGTTCCCGTACGTACTCTGTTTGGAAGTCAATCTCATCGTCGTGGGTGCAGTTTGAGGCGGCTTTGTTCAGCCACAGGTTGATGTCCTTCTGCCTTTCTTCTTTGCCCGGCAGCTGAATCTTTCCCTGGATGACATCCCGCGCGTACCAGGCCTGTACGTCAAACATATTGAAGGTATAGTACTGGTCCTGCATGCCCAGGTAGATGAGCTGGGGCAGGTCGTTGAAAAATACGCCTTTGTAGATCTTGTCCGGGTAGAGGCAGTTGCGTGTTTTGAGGCGCAGTTCGTCGGGCAGGTAGGGGAACTTGTGTTGGTAGCCGGTGCACATCACCACCGCATCGTAGCGCTCCTGCGAGCCGTCGCTGAAGTGCGCCACTTCCCCCTCGAAGTGGGTGAGCAGGGGTACTTCTTTCATACCTTCAGGCCAGTCCATGCCGATGGGGTTGCTGCGGTAGCTCAGGGTAACGGACCGGGCGCCGTGCTTGTAACTCTGCACACCAATGTCCTCGGCTGAGTAGCTGCTGCCGATGAGCAACACGTGCTTGTCCCTGAAAATGTCAGCCCCACGGAAGTCGTGCGCGTGCATGATCAGGCCTGGAAACTCTTCAATTCCTTCAAAGTAAGGCATGTTCGGGGTGGAGAAGTGACCGGAGGCAACGATCAGGTAATCAAACTCCTCGGTATAGGTCTTGTTGTTGGCCAGGTCTTCCAGCACCACCGAAAACTGCTGCGTGTCCTCCTTGTACTCCACCCAGCGGGCGGTAGTATTGAAGCGGATGTAGTCGCGCACGTTGCACTTATCTACGCGGCCCTGTATGTAATCGAATAGCACAGGGCGGGGCGGATACGAAGAGATAGGCCTCCCAAAGTGCTCATCGAAGGTATAATCGGCAAACTCCAGGCACTCTTTTGGCCCGTTGGACCAGAGGTAGCGGTACATGCTGCCGTGGATCGGCTCGCCATACTTGCCCACTCCAGTACGCCAGGTATAGTTCCAGAGGCCACCCCAGTCTGCCTGCTTTTCAAAGCACACGATTTCCGGTATGGCCTCGCCTTTCATTTCTGCTGATTTAAACGCGCGTAGCTGCGCCAGGCCGCTGGGGCCGGCCCCGATGATTCCTACTCTTAACTTCATATATACTTTAAATTGGTAAATGCAAAACACAATAATCTGCCTCGAGATATGTTTCAAAGATTATTGTTTCGTGATCGGAAAAATCACAATTCCGGGTTTCCGCGAGAGGGTATAACCTGCCTGGCAGAAAACAGAAAGGTGGGCAGTAAGTATAAAAAAGAGAGGCTTTTGAAATGATGCCTTACAAAAGAAGCCGGTTGGCCTGAACTATACTATCAAAGTGCCCTTCTGAAATATTCATATCTCTATTGTCAGAATGCCTGTTTTACAAAGATACAAAATCTGATGGAATAATTATAATTTGACTTTTAAGTTATTAGCTGTAAGGTTTAGGTAAAGTTGAATTTAGTATAGTATTACTTCAAAAGTTACCATTCCTCTGAAAACTTGCATTATGGTACTTTTGTTGGAACTTAATTAAGCTAATGGTACACTTGTGTAAGGGTGTAACTGTGGCATAAGTTGTTAAGAATCAACTTATTATATCGTTGTGTTCTTGCGCTAAGAGACTTGGCTATAGCTTGTATTAAAGGGTAAAGCAAAATAGGCATAAAACTGCCGACAGTCAGAAACTAAAAAAATTAATAGAGAGGGCAAAACAGACGAAGCGGGCAGTATGAAATTCCCCGATTTCTCGCTAAAGCCCTTACAAATAAAAAACCGCCCCTCTATAAAGAGAAGGCGGTTTTTCATTGCTTATACGCTGATGTTTACTCACATCTGATATACTCTCCACTTCCGATCGGAGCACCTGGCGGCAGATCGAGGGCTTTGGTAGGTTTGATCTCTTCTGGATGTTCTATTCTAGCCAAGGCAAACTCCAGGTGGGCTTTATACCCATTGTCGCGGGTGCGTTTGGCCTGGCTGGTCGCATGCTCTTTGATGGCGGTCAGGGCAGCTGTTGCCACGGCGCGGGCCTGGTAAGAGGCATTGTCGTTCTGTGCCAGCGCCAGCAGGTGCGTCAGTACGACCTGCTCTGTTTGCAGCTGTACCTGCGCAGCCAGACCTTCCGCACGGCGGCTCTTCCAGGTATTCTCTAGGAGTTGCTTTGTCACGTCCTGCAGGCTGAGGCTGTTGCTGCGGGCACCCAGCTCAACCAGACGCGAAGCACGCTCCGGGTGAAGCAGAAATGAAAGCGAGAAATCAGCGGACGCCTCGGCAGCGGCCAGCGGGTCGAAGGTGAGGCCGGTGCGTTTGGCAAAAAGCTCGCGGCTGTTGCGAAGCCCGGGCGCGCGTGGCGGAATCTGGCTGATAATGTTTTCCGGCAGCGTAAGCACCTCCGGCGTTATGGTTTTCAGCATCGCGTCAAGCGCCTTTTGCTGTTCGCGCTTATCCAGCACCTGGGTTACCACTTGCTTGTCGCCCCGCACGGCGTAGGTATAGTTCATGCCACCGATCAGCTTGGCAGCTGCTTCGGTCTGGTAGCGGTGGTAGTTGTAGATCGGCACCAGCACATCCTCCAGTGTACTCATGGGCGCACCGGTTTTGATGTTTTTTTCAGAGAAGTTCTGCAGGGCTTTCTTCCGTACTTCCAGCACATGCAGCAGCTCTTCGGTCGCACCGTTGCCATTGTCCCAGAGGTGGGCGGTCGGGTGGGCGCCGCCCGGAGCACGGGCATCACGATCGGAAATGAAGGTGAGGCCGCGCGCTCTACCTTGCGCCAGCAGTTCATCCAGCGCCTTCTTCTCATTCGTTCCTTTGGGGAAATCCTGGTAGCCATAGGTTACGGCCAGTTTGTCCCATTCGCCGATGGCAGTGCCATAGGCATTGCCCAGGTCAATATTCCCGGCGCGGTCCAGCTTCACCTGCGGGTGCGGGTAATCCATCACGGAGGCATTGTTGTTGGCGTCGTAATTGTGCATGATGCCCAGCGTATGGCCCAGTTCGTGTGCCGACAACTGCCGGATACGCGCCAGCGCCATATTCAGCATGGCTTTGTTTTCGGGCTTGCCCTCTTCGTAAGGAGCGAGTAAGCCTTCTGCGATTAGGTAGTCCTGGCGCACACGCAGGGATCCCAGGGATACGTGGCCTTTGATGATCTCTCCTGTACGCGGATCGGTTACCGAAGCACCGTAAGACCAGCCACGCGTGCTGCGGTGCACCCATTGGATCATGTTGTAGCGCACATCCATCGGATCGGCCGTATCCGGCAGCACCTCCACCCGGAAGGCATCTTTGTATCCGGCCGCTTCAAAAGCCTGGTTCCACCAGCGGGCACCGTCCAGCAGGGCAGAGCGAATGGGTTCCGGTGCGCCATTGTCGACATAGTACACGATGGGTTTCACGGCTTCCGATACCTTGGCCGATGGGTTCTTTTTCTGCAGGCGGTGGCGTGCGATGTAGCGCTTCTCTATGTCTTCGCTGACAGGCGTGGCGTAGTCGAAGTAGGAGATGCCGAAGTAACCGGCACGAGGATCCATGGCACGTGGGGTATAGTTGTTGTCGGGCAACTCGATGAAAGAGTGGTGCTGGCGCAGGGTCAAGGCCTGCTCGTCCGGTGCCACCTCGCGCACGAACCGGCCGGCATCGTCGCCACCGGTAAAGGTAAGCGTCGCTTCAAACTCGGTGTTCTTGGGGAAGTTTTTGGTGCGCGGCAGGTAGAGCGCCGAGCGGCTGGCATCCAGTCTATAGCTGCCTTGCTTGGTGCGCTTTATGCTTCCCACCACATCGTGGGCGTCACGCAGCAGGAATTCAGTGGCGTCTACCAGCACGGTGTTGTCATCGGCCGCTTCGGCCTTAAACCCCCAGAGTATGGACCGGGCAAAGGATTCTTCCACGGCACGGGCTTCGTTTTTGTTATCCGTAATGGCACGGTAGCGCAGGTTGGGCTGCACGAGCATGATCTTGGGTCCGATCTTCTGGAAGGACACCACGCGCTGCCCGCCCAGTTGTCCGCGGTCCAGGCCGATGTCGTTGGAGCCGAGTCCGCCCGGCAGCGAGTTCACGTACAGGAAATCCTGGTTATACCGGTCGATCTCGAGCCAGATCTTGCCGTTGCTTTCGTCCCAGTAGAAGGTGAAATAACCGGGGTACTTTTTCATGCCTGCCGTTTTGGAGGCAATAGAGGGCAGGCGCTGGGCGAAGGCTGAGCCGGCTGCCAGGAGTGGAACAAGCAGCATGAGCAGCCAGAATCTTCCGGTAAAAGATGATTTCATGGTATCAGGTATAGTAGGTTTGATGGTTTAAGGAAAAGGGAAGGTAAGCATTTAGAAGATAGGATTTATATAATATAGCGCCCGTAGTGAGTTGCCCCCATCACTTTTTCCGGTAACTTTAAAAAAGTTGCTGAGTACATACTCAGGTAGTGCCCGATGGGCACTGGTTAAAAAAATGAAATTTAAAACTATGAAAAGGATTCTAACTGTTATGGCTGCCTGTGCGCTGATGACCGCCTGCGGAAGCGAGCAGAAGTCGGAATATGAGCGTTACTACGACAGCGATTACCAGCCCGATACGACGGCTACTGCTTCAGCCAGACCGGCTCCGGCCAAACCAGCCACCGTACCGGCCGACAAAACAAAAGTAGCAGAGGACAGCGCATCGGCCGGTGCTGCCCAGCAAGAAGCACTCAAATATCAGAAGGGTGAACAACTCATTGCCAAATCCGACTGCCTCGCCTGCCACAAAGTAGATCAGAAATTGGTAGGGCCGGCGTATGAGGATGTCGCCAAGAAGTACGAGATGAACGACAAGAACGTGGACTACCTGGCCGGCAAGATCATAAAGGGCGGCGCTGGCGTATGGGGCGAAATCCCGATGACACCGCACCCTGATCTGAAAGAAGCGGACGCCAAAGAAATGGCCCGCTATATTCTGGCGCTTCGTAAATAAGAAAAATTCATGAACTGTCCCTATACCTGCCCAGGTATAGGGACAGTTTTTTTATACCTGATTTTAATTTTCACGAGGCAAGATCGCATGAGCAGCACGGAGCAAAATACCGGAACAGAAGCAACACTTGTACTGGATGCCAAAGCCACCTTAGGAGAAGGCGCGCTGTGGCACCCGGAAGAGAAGCTCCTCTACTGGGTCGACATCGAAGGCAAAGCGCTCCATCTTTTTGATCCTGCCACGGCTGCTGACCAGGTATGGCCTGTCGCTGCACGCGTGGGCACAGTCGTGCCGGTGGCAGGTGGCGGAGCCCTGGTAGCATTGCAAAACGGAATACACCGGATAGATACCAAAACCGGAGAGCTTACCTGCATCACAAACCCCATTAAGCAAGAAGACATACGCTTCAACGACGGCAAGTGCGACCCGTCCGGCAGGTTCTGGGTCGGTACGATGGCGCTCGATAGCCGCCAGGGAGCAGCCGTACTCTACCGGATGGACCGGAACGGGAGCATTCACCAGATGCTGGACAAGCTCACGATCTCGAACGGCCTTGTCTGGACGACTGACAGGAAAACGATGTACCTGATCGACACACCCACATCCAAAGTACAGGCTTTCGACTACAACGATGCTACCGGCATCATCAGCAACCGAAGAGATGCGTTCAGCATACCTTCCTCCGAGGGTTCACCGGATGGCATGATCCTCGATGCCGAAGGGAAGTTATGGATCGCCCTGCACGGCGGCGGTGCCGTCACGCGCTGGGATCCTGCGACCGGAATGATGCTTGAGAAGATCACGGTGCCTGCCCCACAAACCACCTCCTGTGCCTTCGGAGGAGAAAACCTGGACATACTCTACATCACCACGGCACGGGAAGGACTGAGCGAGGAGCAACTGGAGCAGTACCCACACAGCGGCGGATTGTTTTCGGTGAAACCTGGTGTGCAGGGTATAGCTGCCAGTTTCTACAGAGGGGATCGTTGATGTTTTTGACTTTGCGTGACTTTTCTGGATTAAGTTGCTATGCTTTATTTTTTTAAGGGATAACAAACTGTTCCTTCACCGGTTTTCGTAAAGCAACTATCTTTATACATTATCTTATACCTAATACCAGACATACTATGATACCAGCAAAAGCATATGCCGCATTTGATCCGACCAGTCCGCTCGGGCCATTTAACCTGGAGCGGCGTGAAGTGGGGGAGAATGATGTACTGATTGACATAAAATACTGTGGCGTGTGCCACTCCGACCTGCACCAGGTGCGCAATGAGTGGGGCGGCGCGATGTACCCGCTGGTTCCCGGCCACGAAATAGTAGGCGTGGTGAGCAAAGTGGGCAGCAAGGTGAAAAAATTCAAAGAAGGCGACCTGGCCGGCGTAGGTTGTTTCGTGGATTCGTGCCGCACCTGCGACAGCTGCAAAGAAGGCCTGGAGCAGTACTGCGAAGTGCACAACGTGGGCACTTACAACAGCTACGAGCTTGATAACAAAACCATCACCTACGGCGGCTACTCCTCGCAGATCGTGGTGGATGAAAACTATACCCTGAAAGTGCCGGAAAACCTGGACCTGTCGCGCGTGGCGCCGCTGCTCTGCGCAGGTATCACGACGTACTCACCCATCATGGAGTGGAAGATCGGCAAAGGGCATCGCGTAGGTATAGTGGGGCTGGGCGGACTGGGCCACATGGCGGTGAAGATCGCGGCCGCCAAAGGTGCGGATGTGACCGTGCTGAGTACTTCTCCTAGCAAGGAACAGGACGCCCTGGATTTGGGAGCACATAACTTTGCCGTTACCAAAGACGCAGACACGCTCAAGCATCTGCGGAACTCCTTTGACTTCATCATCAATACGGTTTCGGCACCGCACGACTACAACCTATACCTGTCAATGCTGAAGCGCGACGGGACCATGATCCTGCTGGGTGCGCCACCAGAGCCATCCGGCGTAGCAGGTTTCAGCCTGATCGGCAAGCGCCGTCGCCTGGCGGGTTCGCTCATAGGCGGTATACCGGAAACACAGGAAATGTTGGACTTTTGCGCCGAACACAACATCATGTCGGACATCGAGCTGATCTCCATGAAAGAGATCAACACGGCCTACGAACGCATGCTGCGCAGCGATGTAAAGTATAGGTTTGTGATTGACATGGCGACGCTGTAGAAGAAAAAGAGAAAGTAGAAACGGCTCCTGTTTTAGACTACAGGAGCCGTTTTTTATGGCCTATATTTCCCATCAGAAAGCACACAATATTTTAGGTATAGCTAACCAATTCCCGCTCTAAATTCTGCCGGGCCTGTGCTTCAAACGCCTGCTGGAAAATAGGTGTTTTGTAAACGCTGGGCTGCGCCAGAAAATGCTGCAAAACTTTTCGTCTCCCCGGTTTATACATCAGATCCGGATAGATCCCGTACTCTTTTCGGACAGCCCGGCTATAGGCATCATACCGTTGCGGATCAGCTCCCAGTATTGCCAAATCCAGATCCAGCAGGAAGTTGATCGTAGTATCTGAATGCTGTTGATGGGCTTTGGTAGCCAGGATCATGTCTTTTATAAAAGTAATAGCCGCTGCCGGTAATTCTAATTTTGATAATTGTTTCTCCGCCAGGTCAGCGCTTTTTTCTTCGTTGTCGGAACGGGTAGGGCTGTACACAACATCGTGGTAAAAGAGGGCAAAAAGCAGGAGATCAAGTTGCTCGGAGTCTGGTTTATACCTGGTCGCCAGTTCCAGCATGTAGGCCAGGTGATCCAGGGTATGGTAGTACCTGCCTTTGGCCGTATAGGCCTTTTCCAGTTCCTCCCAAAGCTGCGCCACCAGGGCTGCATCGGCTGTATACCTGAAACAGAGCGCTTCCCATACCTGCTTTACCGTAGTGTTCATTTAGTTTTTCTTTTCAGGATGAAATCGCACCACAATCCGGACTTGTTTTTCTATGCTGCTGCCGTTTTGGGTAGCGGGTTTCCAGGCCGGTCCGTTTTTTATCAGGCGCAGGGCTTCTTCGTCGCAGCTGGGGCAGAGGCTCCGGACAACCTGCAGGTTTTGTAAGGTGCCTGTCGGGGATACCGTGGCCTGCACCACCACACGTCCTTTTTTGGTAACGGAGGTATAGCGAATGTTTTCTTCGAGGTATTTCCGGTAGGCCTTGCTGCCTATACCTGGTTTTGCTGCTACCACCGTAGCAGGACTTTCCACCGTTTTGCCATACCCTGTCACCACGACTTCGCTTAAGGCTTTATTGTCTACCTCCATATTCACTGTCAGGTGCTGTGTATTGGCATCTACCGTTTTCTCTTCCTGCTCATACCCGATGAAACCGAATACCAGTGTGGCCTTGTCGACAGGTAATTGCAGGGAGAAGTTGCCCTGCGCATCGGTAGCGACACCGGTCCGGGTGCCTTTCACGGTGACGGCAACACCCGGCAAAGGCTGGCCATCCGAAGAAAGCACTTGTCCCTGTACCTGCTGGCCGGCAACTGAAGCAGCAGCGTTTGTTCCTTTCAGCCTCACGCCGGCTACCTTCCCCTGCAAAGCTCTGGCCACTGACGTAGTCTCCGGTACAAACGTACTCCTGTCCTGGTACGCTGTGGCAGTAACTGACTCTGCTGTTTCATGGGTTCTGGCTATGCCGGAGGTTTCTGGTATAGCGGCTTCCTTTAATTCAATTACAGCGGCATCCAACACAGGTCCCATCGTCGGGACTTCTTCCTGCCTGGGAGGAAGCTTTGCCAGGGCCCGCCGTTTAGGCAAGGCAGCAGGCGCCGTAGCAGCGATCGTTTGCCGTACGGTATCCGGGACTGCATCAGCCAGTTGTTCAGGAACATCAGCAGCAGCTTCACTTAAGTCCATTGCTTCCTGTATGGCCTTGTCGGTAGCCGCAGCTATACCTTGTTTCTGTTGCGTTATTTCCCGATAGTTGTAGTAGAACACCAGCACAGTGGAGCAAAATACCAGCACAAGGGCCGCCGCCACTCGCCAATCCGTGAGGTATACGGGCAACGTTTTCCGCTTTTTACTCCGGAAGGTCGAAGCGATTCGCCGGTTCAGATCCTTTTCTGCGGCGTCTGTTCTGGCCGCGTCCGTAACTGCCATGCCTTCGAGCACATCCGAGCAGAGCACGCAGTCCAGCAGGTGTTGTTCCAGCTGGTGATGCAGGGCAGGAGGCAATGTATCCTCCTGGTACTGCTGCAGCAATACCAGGGAAGGATGACCTTCGGGTCCCCAAAGTATATGTCGGTTATCTCGGTGCATGGTGTTTCTCCATGTATAGTTTCAGGTTTCGCTTCCCGTTCTGAATGTAACTTTTTACTTTATTTAGATCACATCCCGTCAGGGTACTTATTTCTTTGTAGCTCTTTTGCTGCAGGTAAAACAATTCAACACACTGGCGCTGTTCCGGTGGCAGTTCCTGCAGGGCCTGATGCAGCACCTGTTCTGTTTTCTCTACCTGTTCTGCTTCAGTTAGATGCATCGGCTCGGTGTTTTCCATAAAGAGGTGCGAAGTATCTTCCCAGGGTATAGCAGGCATTTTGCGCCCGGCACGCAGCAGCATCAGGCAGTGGTTCCGGGCAGCCGAGTGCAGCCAGCTTTTAAAATTGGTGACCTGGTGTTGTGGCAGGACTTTGGCGATGTGCTCGAAAAGCTGCATGGTGGCGTCTTTGCTCTCTTCTTCATCCTTCAGGTATTTCAGGCACACGAGGTATACCATCCTGGAGTGCCGCTGAAATAATTCTCCCAGATGCTCCAGCTCCCCCGTTTCCCGGTATAGGCGCAACAGCTCCTCGTCACCGGGAGGAGGCTTGGCGTTTGTAAAAAGCTTCAGAAAGAAAGGCAGCATGCATGTTTTCTTGGATTCTTAAAGAAAGGGAAAAAAATCCTAACTCTTTTATGGAAAGCATGTGAAAACGGCATCCACTAAGAAACCAAAACCCAAACGTTATGAAAAAACACCTCTACCTGCTGCTGGCCCTTTTGCTGATGGGGCTAAACGCAACCGCACAAGGCCGCATGATCTCCGGCACGGTAACCGATGCTACCAGCGGCAATGCGCTGCCCGGCGTAACGGTTCAGCTGAAAGGAACCACCAGCGGCACCAGTACCGACCAGCATGGGAAGTATAGCATCAGCTTGCCCTATGATAAAACCATCCTGGTTTTTCGATTTCTCGGCTACAATACCAGGGAAGTGAAAGTAGGGAAGCAGCAGCAGGTCGATGTAACACTAGAGCCGGATATAAAATCGTTGCATGAAGTGGTCGTTACAGGGTATGGCAAACAAAGAAGGTTACCTGTCAGGATAGCAGGCACAAGCGTCACTACAGAAATGGTCTTATCGGCTCCTGCTAACATGGCTTATGATAGGGAGTATCTGCCGGCACACAATACAGAGAACTACAACTACATCAAAGAAAGCACGTTCCTGGATGCCAAAAAGACGCCGCTTTCCACTTTCTCCATCGACGTGGACAATGCTTCCTACAGCAACGTGCGCCGTTTTTTGAATCAGGGCCAGAAGCCGCCTGTCGATGCGGTGCGCATCGAGGAAATGATCAATTACTTTACCTATGACTATCCGCAGCCTACCGGCGACGCACCTTTTTCTGTCACTACCGAACTTTCGGAGTGCCCCTGGAACAAAGAAAACCAGTTGCTCCACATCGGCCTGCAGGGCAAAAATATTCAGACGGACAAGCTGCCCGCTGCCAATCTGGTGTTCCTCATCGATGTCTCCGGATCGATGTTCTCCCCCGATAAACTGCCGTTGGTAAAAGCAGGATTTAAATTGCTGGTTAACGAATTGCGTCCGCAGGATAAGGTCGCCATTGTGGTATATGCCGGAGCTGCCGGATTGGTGTTGCCGGCCACGTCGGGTAAAAATAAACCCAAAATAATGGAGGCGATTGAAAGTCTGGAAGCCGGTGGTTCTACGGCAGGTGGCGAAGGTATAAAACTGGCCTACAAGGTAGCCCAGGAAAGCTTTGTAAAAGGAGGCAACAACCGCGTTATACTGACTTCGGACGGAGACTTCAATGTGGGCGTGAGCAGCGACAGTGAATTGCAGCGATTGATTGAGGACAAGCGGGAATCCGGTGTGTTCTTAACCGTACTGGGCTTTGGCACCGGCAACCTGAAAGATTCGCGCATGGAGCAACTGGCCAACAAGGGCAACGGTAACTATGCCTACATCGATAACATACTGGAGGCCAAAAAGGTGTTTGTAAACGAGTTTGGCGGTACGCTGTTTACCATTGCCAAAGACGTAAAACTTCAACTCGAATTTAATCCCGCCAAAGTAAAAGCGTACCGCCTGATCGGCTATGAAAACCGCGCGCTGGCTGACGAGGAATTCAACGATGACAAAAAGGACGCCGGTGATATGGGAGCTGGTCATACCGTTACGGCTCTCTACGAGATCGTACCTGCCGGTTCCAGATCAACCACGCAAACCGGCAAGGTCGATGATCTGAAATACCAGAAAACGCAGCTCGACCCGAAAGCAAAAAGTACGGACGAAATACTCACCCTCAAGCTGCGCTACAAAGAGCCGGACGGCGCAACCAGTAAGCTCCTCACCACTACCGTTGCGGACAAAGCTGTGGCCGCCGGTCAGACTTCCGATAACTTTCGTTTCTCGGCTGCCGTTGCGGCCTGTGGCATGCTGCTACGTGACTCTAAGTTCAAAGGCAATGCGACCTACCCGATGGTGCTGCAGCTGGCAGAAGATGCCCGTGGCACTGACAAGGAAGGCTACCGGATCGAGTTCATTAACCTGGTTAAATCCATGAGTTTACTCAGTGACAGGCGATAACTCCTTTTTACCTACTGTCCTTTCGAACGCAGTGAGAAATCGGAGTTATTTCGGGGACCATGAAGCGATCCGGATTTCTCTGCGTTTGAATGGACATCATTTTTAAGAGTATTTGTATCCCTTGTATCCCGCGAGTTTAGCGAGAGCGCAACTTGTGGTGGCTCATGAGGCCAGCTTGTAATTGGCGTAGAAGTGGTTTGCCTATTTTAACTATACGTATACCTGCTGCGTAGCTGGTGCTTTATCAAACTTGTTACTAGTCTTGTTGTATAGCTTCGCCTGGCCGGCGGGGCCTCACTTTTTTTCTTGACAAAAAAAGTAAGCAAAAAAGTCAAGACAACACAAACTCGCTGAACGCTCGAACAGTGTGTTGCCCTAAAAGTGCACTGGGCAGTGGCTATACCTGCGTAGCTGAAGTTGTTAGTTAGTTTTGCTATACCTGCCCGCTATACCTACTCGTCCAGAAATTCTCCCCTTGAGGGGAGTCAGAGGGG
>NZ_JSYF01000169.1:0-5437 GCF_054824225.1 Pontibacter sp. HJ8 | reverse complement strand
TCAGCAGTTTCACTTGCTCTACTTTGCCATTGAACTCTGTCATCAGGATGTAAACACCTGTTGGCAGGCTGTTGCTCAGGTTCAGCTCGATTCTGTTCTCACCCGCTTCGATGTCATATGCCTGGCTGTATACACGTGTGCCATTCATATTTACCACCGTCACATTCAGCTTGCCAGCCTCTGCCGCCGTAAAAATCAGCTTCGACTCTGGCGTGATTGGGTTAGGAGCCACTTTCGGTCCGGCTGCCAGGTTGATGCCATCTGCGGATACTGCCACCACTTTGCTGTATTCAAATGTACCCCCCAGGTCCACTTGCTTCAGTCTGTAATAACGCGTTCCCGTGAAGTTGCCTTTGTGGCTGAACTGGTAGTCCTGGCGAATTGAGCTGTTATTCACTTTGCTCTTCACTTTACCTACTGCCTTGAACGCTGCTTTCGGATCTTCAGTCATCTCTACTTCAAAGAAGTCGTTGTCCTGCTCAGAAGCCGTAGCCCACGTCAGCAATACGCCGTTGTTCTGCTTCACGCCGTTGAAGGCGATGAGTTCTACCGGGAGAGGGACGATCTCTGAATCAAGGGTAACCGTAGCCGCCGCTGCTTCTAAAGAGCTATTCGCAATTGAACCAGTTAAAACCTTTCCTATTTCGGTTGATGTGTTTCTTACAGAAACAACTTGAGTAAGATTACCTGCTGCATCCGGAGTCAGAATCATGGCTCTTGTCCAAGATCCCTCTTCTGTGGATTCGGGGGTTACGGATATCTGGAAAGTAACATCTCCGGTCATTGACAAGGTCAAGTCTCTTCCAATTGCCAGATTTTTCGCCTCAACAGTGTAGGACTTAACATCAAATGCTGTCCCTACGGTTGTTTTGAAGCTTAATGCAGTAGGTGTGGCTGTAATGGTTGGTCTAACAATTTCCAAATACTCCGGGTTGCTTGTTTCGGTTACGCCCAAAGCAGTAATCGTTACATAGTTCCGGCTGGCATTCAATGGCACAAACATTCCCAGTGAGTTTTCATTATCCTCATAGAAACTCGTAACAGAGCTTGTGCCAATTTTGATAGTTCCAATATTTGTCAGTTGGTAGCCCTTAACAATCACTTTCTCCAATAGACGGGCTGGATTACTGCTCGTAATAATGTTTCCATCCTCCCTCTCGAATCTTACAATTACCGGACTCGTCACAACAAACTCATCAACTGTGGTTTCTGTTGCATCAGCGGTGGTTGTTACTCCAGCGGTGTTGGCTACTCTTATAACTCCTGTAATGGCATTAGCTGGTACAGTAACTTTAATTTCGCGTGCCGTTACCAGATTTTCCGCACTTACCGTAGCTTCAATTTCTACCTGAGATCCGGTTGGCGCTGGTATTACAGAACCACCATGACCTTTGAAGAACACTTTAAGTTTCCCTTCAACGTCAATCAGGTTTTCACCTGTGATGGTCACTATATAGCCAGCTGGTCCTTCCTTCGCCACGAAATCGTGAATTATTGGCGCTTTTACCACTCTGAATACTTGAGTACTAGTTGCCGTTGTGCTGCCATTATAAGGTGTTGTAACTGAAATTTTACCTATTGTAGCGTCTTGTGGCACTGTTACAGAAATCCTTGTAGAAGAAGTTACAGTATAAATTGCGGTCTTCTCATCAGTTTCTCCTTCAATACCCAAGAATTTTACTTCTGTCGCGTCGTCGAAGTTTGAACCTCTAATTACGAATGTTGTACCTACAACACCTGCATATGTACTGAAGCTGGCAATGGTTGGTGCTCCTATTATTGTCAGGCTTCCATTTGACTCCCCTGTGCCGCTACCGCTCTGCACTCTAATAGTACCTGCCACTGCATTTGCAGGTACTGCCACTTCTAATACATCTTCGCCTTCCTCTGTAGTACTGTAGGTAGCGCTTGTAATTGTACCTGTAACACGGGTACTAGAAGGACCTGCGAAGGTTACTGTAGGTATAGCTTTGGCAACTGTCGCACCGTTAAAGTATTCATCAAATCTTGCCCCTTTAATGGTTACAGTGTTCACACCTGCATATACTTTCGTATCACTTACAGTTCCAGTCTGGACAACGCTAGAAATTACCGGTCTGTACACTGTCAGGGCAGTTGATGTGCCTGTTCCACTGCTGGAGGTTACGCTTAACGTATTTGGGGTATCGTGATTAACTACTGGTGCTGTGAAGGTAATAGTTCCTGTGCCATCTTCTTCATTCGTCAGGTTTATAGTATAGTCCGTGATTGCTATACCACCATAAGACACTCCCGTAATGTTGATAAAGTTGGTACCAGTGATGGTTACCGTTTCACCCGCATAAACTGCAGTCGGTTCTACAGTAGAAAGAACTGGAACCAGTACAGTAAATGGCATTGGCTCACTCTCGCCACTTCCAGAAACTACTGTCAAACTTCCTGATCTGGCTCCGTTCGGAACAGTTACTGTGATTTCAGTCGCACTATAAGTAGTCGCCGTAACCTGAGCTCCACTAAACTTCACAACTGGTGCTTTTTCCTCAACACCACCTGCACCATCGTTGAGGGATTCATTCCAATACTGCGTGAATAACTCACCAGTAATCTTTATTACTGTTTGGCCTACATATCCTTCTGTAGCACTTATTGTAGCTATAATTGGCTCAATTACGGTATAGTCAGCTGCACTTGTTCCTGTACCGGCTGGAGTGGTAACAGCTACTTTGCCTGTTCCACCATCAAACGGCGCTTTTACCGTGATCAACTGGAAACCTGTCTCAACACCTTCTTCACCCACTTCTTTAGTGACTGTACCTATTATTGTGGCAGGTTTGCCATTGAAGGTTACAGCACTCGCGTTGGTGAAGTACTGTCCTCTAACAGTTACCAACTGATACGCATAGCTAGTAGTAGGAGTGCTCGTATTGTTCGTAAATGTAATGTTAGCTGGCACTGGCACTATAAAATTGTCTGTGCTTTCGGCCTCGCCTGCTGCTGCAACAATTTTAATCTTACCAGTAGTAGCAGCAAAAGGAACTGTCACGGTAAGTACATCAAATGTCTCATTTACCTGTACAGTACTCATATCAGCGGCAATTCCATTGAAACTAACTGCTGTAACATCTCTGAAGTTTGTACCGGTGATTGTCACCACTGTTCCGGCTACTCCACCTTCTACTGGGCTGAAAGCTATAATGGTAGGAGCAGGTATAACAGTGAAGACTTCTGCCGTCCTGAATGCTTCCGTTTCATTTACATTTATGCTGATCGGACCGGTTGTAGCTTCAGCTGGAACCGTAGCAGTGATTGTACCGTCAGTATTATAAGTAAACTGAGCTGGTGTGTCGTTAAAGTCGACACCTGTCACCTGGTTTAACAGCCAACCTGTTATAGTTACCTTATCGCTTACTTTCCCTACCACTGGGTTGAAACTGATTATCTCAGGCGTTCTAACCACGGTGTAAGTAGCATCACTTGGCTCACTGGCACCGGCAGCGTTAGCTACCATCAGTTTACCCGTTACCGCACCCACTGGTACAGTTGCGGTAATTTGTGTTTCTGAATCAACTGTGATGGTTGTGGCTACCGTTTCGTCATTCCCTTCTTCAGTTCCAAGGAACGTCACAGTGATATTGTCACCAAGGAACTCCGTGCCTTTGATAACTACCGTTGAGCCTTCGGTACCTTTAGTTGGAGCGATGTTCGTGATAGTTGGTTTCTGGATAATAGTAAAGTTCGCTGGACTCACCCCAAATCCATTGCTGTTTGAAATAGTAATTAAGCCCGTAATAGCACCTGCTGGCACTGTCGTTGTAAGGGTTGTATCACTAGTTACATCAGCAGTAGCAGCAGGTATAGCTCCTTCTGAACCAGCAAATGTCACTGTTATATCTCCCTCTTTCACAAAATTGTAACCAGTAACAGCTACTACTGTACCAGCTAAACCTACGACTGGCGTAAATGTTAATACTACCGGAGTACGGATTACTTCAAATTCGCTGGTTTCAACCTGACCTGCTGGGTTTATTACCAACAGGTTGCCTGTCAGAGCACCTGCAGGAACAGTAACAACAAGCTTGTTATCACTCTCATTCGGTGTTGTAAGCTTAATTGGCAGGTTATCATCCTCAGTGCCTGCATCACCCAGGAACACTACTTCCGAAACATATTTCAGATGCTCTCCTGTAAGGGTGATTTTTTGCCCGATAGGACCTTTTGTTGGCGTTATGCTAGCAACTGGAGCATAAATAACTTCAAATGGACCTGCCCAGGTAGCTTCACCGCCCAAGGTTTTAACTGTTACGCTACCTGTTTTAGCTGTTTCAGGTATAGTGAATGTGATTGTGTTGCCATTCACTGAAAAGCCAGCTGCATTACTATCTGCGTTATATGGCGTAATTGTTACCCCTCCAAATACAACCTGCGTGGCTGTTTCAAAGTTTGTGCCTGTGATCGTAACTTCTTTACCTACGATGCTATAAGTTAGTCCACCTTCAGTAGTTCCAACGGTTGCAATGGTTGGAGCAGGAACAAAAGTAAATATCTGCTCACTTGTAGCTACTTTGTCTCCTGGAGCAACGATTTGGATTGGACCAGTAGTTGCATTAGCTGGCACAGTTACTACTAACTCTGTATCACTTGTTAGAGGTGTAACAATTACTCCTTCAACTCCCTCGCCGCCTTCGCTACCTAAGAATATTACACTGCTCGCGCTTGCCAGGTTAGCCCCATAAAGCGTAATCTGCATACCCGGGCCAGCCGTTGTTGGCTTAAACTGAGAATCTACACCATCAAACACCGCAAACTGTGGTGCTGGCACATCAAACACTGTTGCGCTTATATCCTGGTTGGCTGGGCTTATAACTGTAATTGGGCCCGTACCTGCGCCTAGGGGCACCAAGGCAGTAACTTGATTGTCATTTATTACTGTAAAGGTAGCCTTCACTCCATTGAACAGCACTTCATTAACCGCAGTGAAATACTCTCCATAGATAGTTACTGTTGTACCTACAGCACCACCTGCCGGGCTGAACTCTACTGCTGGAGTTTCAGCATTATTGTCATCATCAAATGCAATAATCTGCGGACCAAGTACTGTAAAAGTGTTTGTACTTACATCCTGTCCGGCTGGCGTTACTATAGTAATCTGACCACTTGCCGCACCATTCGGTACAGTTACTGTAATTTTACTGTCTTCTTCTCCTTCTCCGAACTTTATCGTGGTCGGATCAGCAGCAACACCGTTAAACAGCACTCCGGTTACACCTGTGAAATATTGTCCGTAAAGCGTTACTGTTTCACCCGCGCCCGCGCTCGATGGCTCAAACTCAATTCCTGTAACAAATGCTGGAGCTGGCACTTCAAATTTTGTTGCACTTGTTACCTCTCCGTATGGCGTTACTACTTTAATAAAGTCACTCTTAACACCGTAAGGAACAGCCACTGTAATGTAAGTACT
>NZ_JSYF01000168.1:0-11519 GCF_054824225.1 Pontibacter sp. HJ8 | reverse complement strand
AACCCAGTTCTGCCTCTACCTGCCCCCTGTTGTCTTTGTGAATGATCATGGTCTTGGGGATGGGCACTTTGGCTTTGGTGAGCAGCTCGGCCAGGTATACCTTGTTGGTGCAGCGCAGGATCGATACCGGATCATCGATCACCACCATGCCATCGGCATAGGCTTTGCGCGCAAACTTATAGGTATGGTGGTTGACAGAGGTCGTTTCCCGGATAAAGAGGGCATCAAATTCAGCCAGCCTGCGGTAATCGTCTTTGGTGATGAGCTCTACGTAAAAGCCTAGCGACTCGGCGGCATCAATAAAGTGCTGCAAGGCTTTTTTATCTGACGGCGGCTCTTTCTCGGCCGGATCCACGAGAATGGCCAAGTCGTAGATCTTGCGGGCAATGCGTGCGCCGGAGAAACGGTGGCGGGCAAAGTACGTTTTGGCAAAGCGCACCAGGTAGCGCCAGTGGTGGTCGGGCACATCGTTGATCGGTATAGCCGAAATGCTTTGCAGCACCCACTCCTCCTTGTAGACGAACTGCGCCCGTAGCAGCGGCGCCTGAAACAAATCGTGGAGTTGCCGGCAGAGTTTCTCGTACTTCTGCGCTACGTTCTGGCCAAAGTAAATGCTAAGCGTAAAGGATTTGGATCGCAGGCTTCCGAGGGTTTTCTGGATCAGGTCATTGAGCTCAACGGTGATCGCCCGCACGATGGTCGGGCTTTTGAGGTCCTGCATCGTAGTAACGCTCGGGATCGGCTTATGCCCCCGCGCTTCGGCCAGCAGAGACACATAGTAGCCGGCACTCTGGTACTTATAGGAACGGCACAGGTTGAATATGCGCGCATGTTTTATATCGGTATAGTCTGTCTCGGTCAGGTACGATTGCACATCGACCACCTCCACGTCTTCTATCGCCACATCCCAGTCTTTGGGATTATCCACTACAACTATTTTTCGCATTCGTTATTCCTCGATGGGTTCTGATAAGGCTGGCTTGATGGCCAGCAGGTTTGCATCATAGGTAGCCATACCCAGCATGATGGAATTGAGCAGGCGGGACGCCTTCACCTCGTAGTAATTATTCTGAAAAAAAGGATTCTCCTGGTAGGGGTCCGCCACTACAATGTTTTTCTGATCATCCGAATAGCCACAAAGGACCACAAAGTGCCCCATCGGGAATCCACGTACATCGTCATATACAGAGTTGCCATCGTCGTCGCTGAGCTCGCGGGCGCTTTGATACAGGTAGGTGGAACTCAGGCCCGTCAGCAAAGGAATGCCCTTGTCAAAGTAGTTGCGCAACAGGTTTTTGGTCAGGTCGGTGCAACGCAGTTCCCCTCCCAGTTTCAGAAATTCAATGTAGGCCTGGGTTGCCCGGGTGAACTTGCTTCCCTTTTTGACTTCCAGCTGCTGCTCCAGTTTCTCAATGAAGAGCTCATTGTCAAGTTCGAACCAGGTCGGATCAAAAATGTGCAGGTTATAGGTATAGATACGGGCGATGTAGCCCCGCTTGAGTGCATGACAGGCAAGCAAGGCCTCCAATGTACCTCCCTCATCCAGGTAGGGCACTTCCTTGATGACCTCCCCTAAGGGAATGTTATCCTTGAAATACCGGTACACCGCATGCAGGCTGGTCGGCCCGCAGGTGGAATCGTCTGGTTGCGTATGGATCTTGATCGGAATCACGTGCTATTGCTTTAGTTACGCTACAGTTGAATGTGCCTGTTATACGCTGGCAACAACATAAGTTATTTGCATTATTAAAAGAAGAAATTAACCCTGTTGCTTTCATGCGCCTGAACACCAGTCTGCATTGTTCCGCATAGCCCGGCAAATGTGGCTGATATTTAGTAGCTTCGTACTGGAAACAAGCCGGAAAGCAATGAAATGGGTGTATAGCTTAAAGAACAGGAATCAGGTGGCGTTGGCGCTGGGTTCGATTTTTGCCATCATCATATTGGCAAACTGGTTTGCCAGCTACAGCATCGACCGGGTCCATAACCACTTCCGGTCGGTATACCAGGACCGGCTGGTGCCCTCGCTGGATATATCGGAAGTGATGGAGCGCTATTACCAGAACAGGCTATACCTCGAAGAGCATGTGCTGTCTGAAGGGATGGGACACCAGGATAGCCTGCAACAGCTGGTAGAGGCCAATACGGTTGCCATTGATTCGCTCATCCATAAATTTGAAAATACCTACCTGATCGAACGGGAAAGCGCCGGACTAGCGCAATACAAGCAGCAATTCGGAAAACTGGTGGAAGAGCAGGACAGGATTCTGGAGCTAAGCAGGAGTGGAAAAAAAGAACAGGCAGAGCAGCTCTACCGGACCGAAGGGCAAGAGGCTTTCCTGCACCTGCTGGAACCCCTGCACGGACTGATTCGACTGCAGGGTGAAGTGGGGCAAGAACTGTATGAGTCGGCTGAGAGACAGGTGAAGACGCTGAAAATATTGTCTTACCTGGTGATTGGCCTATCGGTCTTCATCGCGCTGCTTGTGGCCACGCTGCTGCAGGCCACGCGCAAACTCAAAAGTATAAAGCCGCAGAATTACCGCTGGAATTGAGTTGATCTGTATTCTCCAAGCAGCCTGAGCACCCACTAAAGCCAACAGTGCAAGCTGCCCTAAACAAACAAGGACAGGTGAAGACCCGTCCTTGTTTGTTTCCCAATGTCTTTACTTAAACTGGAAATTCTACTTCACCAACTCCTCCAACGCTTTCTCTACCCGCTCGAACCGGAACCCGGCAATCGCTTCTTCCATCAGCGCGGCGATCTCTTTGTTACAGAGGTTGCCTATACTTCCTTCATGCGTATGCACGACGGAGGCCGGTACAGCAAAAGTGCCTGCTTCTATACTTTCTCCTACTTTTTTATAGGCATCCCGGAAAGGCAAACCCGCTAATACTTCGGCATTTACAGCGTCTACGCTAAAGGCATAGGTATACTTCTCTTCTTCCATGATCTTGTCGCGCACCTGGAGCTGCGGCAGCATAAAGGACATCATCTGCAGGCAGTCTTTCAGTTCGCCGAAGGCCGGGAACAGCGACTCTTTAAGCAACTGCAGTTCGCGGTGGTAGCCCGATGGCAGGTTGATGAGCAGCATGGAGATTTCAGTTGGCAGCGCCTGCAGTTTGTTGCACTTGCCCCGCATGATCTCAAATACATCCGGGTTCTTTTTGTGGGGCATGATGCTCGAGCCCGTGGTCAGGTTGTCCGGCAGGCTGACGAAAGCAAAGTTCTGGCTCATGTACAGGCACAGGTCCATCGACATACGGGCCAGGGTAGCGGCAACCGATGCGATGGCCGTACTCACCACCCGCTCTGATTTGCCGCGCCCCATCTGTGCATACACCACATTGTAGTTCATCGTCTCAAAACCCAGCAAATTCGTGGTCAGCTGGCGGTTGAGCGGGAAAGAGGAACCATAACCGGCTGCTGAGCCCAGGGGGTTTTTATCCGCTATCTTGTAGGCTGACTGTAGCAGCAGCACATCATCTACCAGGCTCTCGGCGTAAGCGCCAAACCACAACCCGAACGAGGAGGGCATAGCCACCTGCAGGTGCGTATAGCCAGGCAGCAGCTTCTCTTTGTATTGTTCGCTCAGTTGCTGCAGCACGTCAAACAAGGCCTTCACCTCCTGAACCACCTGCTGCAGTTCGTGGCGCAGGTATAGCTTCAGGTCTACCAGCACTTGGTCGTTGCGCGAGCGTCCGCTGTGTATCTTTTTGCCGGCTTCACCCAGTCTTCGTGTCAGTTCCAGTTCGACCTGCGAATGGATATCTTCCACGCCCGGCTCAATGGCAAAATCTCCGGCCATGATACTCCGGTAAATGTTCTTCATCTCCTGCTGCAGGGCATCCAGATCGCTTTTATCAAGCAGGCCTACGCTCTCCAGCATGCGCGTGTGCGCCAGCGAACCCAGCACATCAAAAGCCGCCAGTTGCATATCGAATTCCGGATCACGGCCTACCGTAAACTGCTCGATCTCTTTTTTGACGTTGGTATTCTTTTGCCAGAGTTTCATGGTTTGGGATTTGTAGATTTGGAAATGTGAAGATTTGAAAATGTACTAAACTTCCTTTGTCATTGCGCGAGCCTCCCGGCTCGTGTATACTATCGTGAGGCCTCCGGCCTGTTTGTATAAAATTTTGGCCGCTTTTTATTTCATTGTAAGCCTGCTATACCTGTTTTGCTTCTGACGAAGCAGTGTAGTCGGAGACTACACATTACAGGTAAGCACGGGAATAATTCCCGCGCCAGTAACGATGTCATGTCTGTTCCCGCTTCAGGTATAGCTTACCTTATGACCCGTTCCAATATAGCAATGTACAGGTTTATACCTTCTTCTATTTCCTTCAGGTAGATGTATTCATCCGCCATGTGGGAACGGGCGGAATCACCGGGTCCTAGCTTGAGGGAAGGTATAGCAAGCAGCGCCTGATCGGATGTGGTAGGAGAACCGTAGGTTTTTCTACCTAATTGCAGTCCTGCCTGCACCAGCGGATGGGCCATGGGTATAGACGATGGTTTGAGGCGCATCGAACGGGGTGTAACCTCCGCTTTCACATGCTGCCGGATCACCTTCAGCACTTCTTCCATGGTATAGGCATCTGTCAGGCGAACATCTACAGTGAACTGGCACTTGTCCGGCACCACGTTGTGCTGTGTTCCGGACTGCACCATCGTCACCGATAGCTTCACCGGACCTAAATGCTCCGACTCCACCGGAAAGCGATACGATTGAAACCACTGGATATCGGGCAACGCTTCGTAGATGGCATTCAGCCCTTCCTCGCGTGCTGCGTGTCCGGAGCGGCCTGTAGCAATGCAATCCAGCACCAGCAGGCCTTTCTCGGCCACCGCCAGTTGCATGAGCGTGGGCTCGCCTACAATGGCTGCCTCCAGTTCTCCCAGTTCCGGCAGGATCAGTTCCAACCCATTTCGGCCGGATATTTCCTCCTCGGCCGTCGCGGCATAGACCAGGTTATACTTGAGTCCTTCCTGCTCATAAAAGTACAGGAAGGTAGCCAGCAATGCGACCAGACATCCGCCGGCATCGTTGCTGCCCAAACCGTATAATTTACCCTCCTCGATCTTAGCCGCAAACGGGTCGCGGGTATAGCCGGTGTTGGGCTTTACGGTATCGTGGTGCGAGTTGAGCAACAGCGTCGGCAAAGCCGGGTTATAGTATTTGTTGAAGGCCCAGACATTGTTTTGCTTCCGCTGCACCCGTACGCCGCTAGCTTCCAGAAAAGCTGCGATTGCATTTGCCGTGCCCTCTTCTTCTCTGCTGAAAGAAGGTATAGCAATGAGCTGTTGCAGCAAGGTCTGTGCATGGAGGTATAGCTGCGTTTTATCCATGGTGCAGCTGCAGTGTAGTACCTGAAAATTTCTTGTCTGCCGCCAGCTCAGGCAGCGCCTCCGCTTCTCCTATCAACACGGCTTTTACCCCTTGCTGCAGCGCCGCAAAGGCATTGTCCAGTTTCGGAATCATACCTGCAGTTACCACGCCGTCTGCTTTCAAGGCTTTGTAGTAGTGTTGATCTATACGTTGTATGACCGAATCATCATCCGCAGAATTGGCCAGCACGCCTTTTTTCTCGAAGCAGTACACCAGTTTGACTGCAAAGAAGGGCGCCAGTGCCGTAGCCAGTACCGAGGCAATGGTATCGGCATTGGTGTTGAGCAGACTACCCTGACCGTCATGGGTGAGCGGCGCGAAAACAGGCGTCAGGCCTGCCTGAAGCAGCGTCTGCAAGGCGGCTGTGTTAATTGTTTCAGGACCAGCCACATCGCCGGCATACCCGTAGTCGATCGTACGGACAGGGCGTTTGGTGGCAGGTATCACATTGGCATCGGCACCGGTCAGGCCGATGGCGTTGCAACCGTGTGCCTGCAACTGCGCCACCACATTTTTGTTAAGGAGCCCGGCATATACCATCGTCACGACACGCAGCGTTTCAGCGTCGGTCAGGCGACGACCCTCCACATACTGCGGCTCAATGCCCAGCTGAAGGCCTATGGTAGAGGCAATTTTTCCGCCTCCGTGTACCAACAGCTTCGGTCCGGGCAGTTGCGCGAAATCAATCAAAAAACGCTGCAACCGTTCCGGGTTGTCCAATACATTGCCGCCAATCTTCAGGATATGTAACGTCTCCATGCTATACCTGGGCTATACCTTCGAGCATACGCTTCAGTACCGCCTGCGCTGCATACACCCGGTTGTTAGCCTGCTCGATCACCAACGAGTTCGGGCCGTCGAGTATCTCGTGGCTCAGCTCCAGTCCCCGACGTACCGGCAGGCAATGCATTACTTTCGCATCATTCGTCAGTGCCAGTTTCTCGTTGGTCATCATCCAGCCTTCGCCGTCTGTCAGCACTTTGCCGTACTGCTCAAAGCTCGACCAGTTTTTCACATAAACAAAGTCAGCGCCCTGCAAGGCCTCATCCTGGTTGTGGACCACCTGCGCGCCCCTGGTGAACTCTTCGGCCAGGTCATAACCTTCCGGATTGGTGATCACCAGTTCCACATCGGCCTGCTGCATCCACTCGGCAAACGAATTGGCAACACAATGCGGGATCGGCTTCACGTGCGGTGCCCAGGTCAGCACCACTTTGGGACGTTTGCCTGCAGTGGCCTGCTCCCGGATCGTGACCAGGTCCGCCAGGCTCTGCAGCGGGTGACGCGTAGCCGACTCCAGGCTGACCACCGGTACGCCAGCCAGTTGAATGAATTTGTTCAACAGGTCTTCGCTGTAGTCTTCTTCCCTGCTTTGCAGCTTCGGAAACGAGCGTATGCCGATGATATCGCAATACTGCCCCATCACAGCAGCGGCCTCCCGGATGTGCTCTACGGTTGTGCCGTTCATCACCACACCATCTTGTGTTTCGAGTGCCCAGCCCTCCTTGTCGAGGTTCATCACCATGACGTTCATGCCCAGGTTCAGACCGGCTTTCTGTGTGCTCATACGCGTGCGCAGGCTGGGATTGAGGAAAATCAAGCCCAGCGTTTTGTCCTGCCCCAAGGCTTTATTGGCCAGCGGAGACTGTTTCAGTTGCAGCGCCTCGTCTACCAGGGCGGCTACGTCCTGCACATCGTTTACGGAAGTAAATTGCTTCATTATGCCAGTTCTTTTTGGGAGAGTATGTTCGTAAATGCTTTCAGGAACTGGTCTGCTTCGGCTTTGCTGATGGTCAGCGCAGGCAGCAGGCGCAGCGTGTTTTTGTTCGATGAACTGCCGGTGAAGATGCAGTGCTGACTGAGCAGCTCTTTGCGGATGGCCGCGCAGGGCTCGTTGAGCTCAATACCGATCATCAGGCCCTGGCCACGCACTTCCTTAACGCCGGGCATACCTTCAAGTTGCTCCTTGAGGTAATGGCCCATGATGGTCGCGTTCTCCAGCAGTTCCTCTTTCTCGATCACCTCCAGCACAGCCAGTGAAGCGGCACAGGCCAGGTAGTTGCCCCCAAAGGTAGTGCCCAGCATACCATGACGCGCCTCTATCTCCGGGCTGATGAGCACGCCGCCCACCGGGAAGCCGTTGCCCATGCCCTTGGCTATGGCGATCAGGTCGGGCTGTATACCGGCATGCTGGTGCGCAAAGAATTTACCTGAACGGCCATAGCCCGACTGCACCTCATCCAGTATCAGCAACGCTCCTACGCGCTCGCAACCGGCAGCCAGTGCCTTCAGGAATGTAGGATCCGGAATGTTTACCCCGCCAACGCCCTGTATACCTTCAACGATCACCGCTGCCAATTCCTGTCCATGCTCATTGAGAGCCGCCGCAAAGGCAGCCACGTCGTTGAAGGGCAGAAAAATGATGTTCTCCGTTTCGTTCAGAGGCGCTACGATACTGGGATCATCGGTAGCAGCCACGGCGGCCGACGTACGGCCATGAAAAGAGCGCTTGAAGGAAATCACCTTTTTGCGGCCTGTATGGAAGGATGCCAGTTTCAGCGCATTCTCGTTTGCCTCGGCTCCGGAATTGCACAGAAACAGATTGTAGTTTTCGTAACCGCTTAGCTTACCCAGCTTTTCTGCCAGTTCCTGCTGCAGGGGCATCTGCACCGCGTTGGAATAAAAACCGATGTCGTATAGCTGGCGCGCAATGCGCTTGAGGTAATGTGGGTGAGAGTGACCGATGGAGATAACAGCGTGGCCGCCGTACAGGTCGAGGTACTTTTTGCCTTCCTTATCCCAAACGGTAAGTCCGGTGGCTCTAACTGGCTCTATGTCGAAGAGCGGGTAAACATCGAAGAGGTTCATGGCTGTGGAACTAGATATAGGAGGTTAAATAATAGATGTAAAACAGAGTTCTTGGGTACTGTAGCATAATTTCAGTTATCAGTTATAAGTTAGTAGTCAGGAGTAAGCAGTGTTCAAAATTTGTTTACTGTTTACTGATTCCTGCTCACTGTTAAAATGCTGTCGCTTTCAGTTTCAATCCGGTCGTTTCTTCAAGGCCGAAAACCAGGTTCATGTTCTGCACGGCTTGTCCGGCCGCACCTTTCAGCAGGTTATCGATCAGGCTCGTGATGACGAGCATCGGACCGTGCTTCTGCAGATGCAGCACACATTTGTTGGTATTCACCACCTGCTTCAGATCCGGATTCTGGTCTGTCACAAGGGTGAACGGATGACCGGCATAGTAGTTCCTGTACAAAGCCTGCGCCTCTTCCAGCGAAAGCTCTGACTCCAGATATGCGGTGATGAAAATTCCCCGGGCAAACGGGCCGCGGTAAGGTATAAAGTGGATGTCCGGCTGGCCTTCCGGCTGCAGGTGCACAAGGCTGCGCTTGATCTCGTGCAGGTGCTGGTGCTCCATCACTTTGTAAGTCGAGACATTTTCGGTACGCCAGCTAAAATGCGAGGTAGCGCTCAGGCTTTGGCCAGCACCGGTCGAGCCCGTGATGCCGCTCACGTGCACAGCTGCATTGAGTAGGTTTTGCTTGGCCAGCGGCAGCAGCGCCAGCTGTATACCTGTGGCAAAACAGCCCGGGTTGGCAATATGCTGCGCCTGCTGTATCTGCTCGCGTTGCAATTCCGGTAAACCGTACACAAAGCTTCTGCCCCCGGCTACGACAGTCTCGGTATCTGTGCCTTCGTTCCAGCGGAAATCCTGGTTCAGGTCGATGATTCTGGTCTCAGCCGGCACATCATTTTCGGCCAGGAATTTTGCAGCTTCCCCATGCCCCGCGCAAAGAAAAAGGACGTCGACAGGTATGGCGGCATCAGCAGAAAACATCAGCTCCGTTTCACCCAGCAGGTCGGAATGCGCGGAAGAAACCGGTTTGCCTGCCTGGCTGCGGCTCTGCACAAAAGCCAGCTCCACATCCGGATGAAGCAGCAGGAGGCGCAGCAGCTCGCCGCCGGCGTATCCTGCTCCGCCTACAATGCCTGCTTTTATAGGTGCTTCCATTATAGCTCCGTGTTATTGATCTTGTGGTACATCATGGCCTGGTTGCCGAATATCTTGGAGAAACCTTTCACATCGTCTCCTGACCAGGCATTGTTCATTTCACCGTAGCTGCCGAATTTAGAAGACATCAGGTCGTGCTCTGATTCGATGCCTTCCACCTGGAATCGGTAAGGTGCCAGCAGCACATGTATTTTGCCGGTCACATTCTCCTGCGTTTCCTGCAGGAAGGTTTCGATGTTGCGCATGGTCGGGTCAATGAACTGGCCTTCGTGCAGCCAGCTGCCGTACCAAGTCGCCAACTGGTCTTTCCAGTAGAGCTGCCACTTGGTGAGCACGTGTTTCTCCAGGGTATGGTGCGCCTTGATGATCACCATCGGGGCGGCAGCTTCGAAACCAACCCGGCCCTTGATGCCGATGATGGTGTCGCCTACGTGGATGTCGCGGCCAATGGCGAAAGGAGCTGCTATTTCCTGCAGTGCCTGTATCGCCTGTACCGGGCTGTCATAGGTTGTATCGTTCAGGCCCACCAGTTCTCCCATCACAAAGTGAAGGGTCACGCGCTCCGGCTGCTCTTTTGAAAGCTGTGTCGGGTAGGCCGTTTCCGGCAGTGGCAGGTGCGAAGTAAGCGTTTCCTTGCCGCCTACGGAGGTACCCCAGATGCCTTTGTTGACGGAATACTGCGCTTTTACAAAGTCATATTCTACGCCGTGTTGTTTGAGGTATTCGATCTCCTCCTCGCGGGAAAGTTTCATGTCGCGGATCGGGGTCAGAATACCGATCTCCGGGATCATTACATGAAATATCATGTCGAAGCGTACTTGGTCGTTTCCGGCTCCGGTGCTGCCGTGGGCTACATAGTCGGCGCCCAATGCCTTGGCATGACGCGCAATAGCCATCGCCTGCGTCACGCGCTCGGCACTCACCGACAGCGGGTAGGTGTTGTTCTTGAGCACATTGCCGAAGATCAGGTACTTGATGCAGCTCTGGTAGTAGGATTGTACCTCGTCCAGGCTGGTATGCTGTGCAACGCCCAGGTCATAGGCGCGCTGCTCGGTTTGCTGCAGTTCTTCTGCTGAAAAGCCACCGGTATTCACCAGTACCGAATGTACTTCCAGGCCTTTTTCTTCTTTGAGGTATTTGACACAGTAAGAGGTATCGAGGCCGCCGCTGAAGGCTAAAACTACTTTCTTCTTCATGGTTAGATTAAATGCTTTTCGGGTTGATGCTCTGGCTATCGGAGCCTTTGGTATAGCTGCTATACACAGCAGTTTTAGATGGTTCGATCGGTGTCAGGATCTGCAGTTCTTCGCGTGCGATCGGCTTCTGCTCCCGCGCCGGGTCAAACAGCATGGCCGTGCACAGGCAGTTGCTGCGCTCCTTCATCATCAGGATCTCGTAGTTCACGCAGCTCTTGCAGCCGTTCCAGAACGCATCGTCATCGGTCAGCTCCGAGTAGGTCACCGGACGGTAGCCCAGGTCGGAGTTGATCTTCATCACGGCCAGGCCGGTGGTCAGACCAAAGATCTTGGAATCGGGGTACTTGGTGCGCGAGAGCTCGAAAATCTTGTTTTTGATGAGCTTGGCCAGTCCGCTTTTGCGCAGATCCGGGGACACGATCAGGCCGGAGTTGGCCACATACTTTCCGTGGCTCCAGGTTTCGATGTAGCAGAAGCCTGCCCACACGCCGTTTATATCGAGCGCGATCACGGCTTTCCCCTCCAGCATTTTCTGAGCAATGTATTCAGGCGTCCGCTTGGCTATACCTGTCCCTCTGGCCTTGGCGGATGATTCCATCTCATCACAGATCTGTGCTGCATAAGACGTATGTTGCACGTCGGCAACAGTAATAATAAAAGGAGTTGGAGATTGGTTGCTCATTCTAGATAAAATATACCCGTGCCATACCTGCGCATGGCCATCTTTAAACAAGTAAATAAATACAGGAATACAGCAGAGACCGGCGATACGTAACCGTATATCCTTGCTCAGGTGCTCATTCAGAAAAAATAAAAGGGGAAGAATGACTACCACATAGGCAGTCAGGAGTCATGTCGGCCTAGGGCCTGTAGCGGACTATGGCGTTGATGGCTCTCAAAACTATCCTG
>NZ_JSYF01000167.1:0-11761 GCF_054824225.1 Pontibacter sp. HJ8 | reverse complement strand
GTAACTGGGGATTGTGTGTGGGGTCAGTTTGTAACTGGCGGAACTGGCGTTACAGGTATAGCAACCTGAGTTGTTGTATAGCTTCGCCTGGCCGGCGGGGCCTTACTTTTTTTCTTGATGAGAAAAGTAAGCAAAAAAGTCAAGACGCTTTTAAACTCGCTGAAAGCTCGAACACAAAATCGTCAGTCGTGCACCTGGCTCAAGCCATCGCACTGTAGTGACAGTTGTAAGGTAGTCTTGCTATACCTGTCGGCTATACCTACTCGTGCAAGAATTCTCCCCTTGAGGGGAGCCAGAGGGGTGTCTTACAGTGGCAATGAAACAAGAAGCTGTCAAACCGTAATAGCAGGACTCCCCTCCTTCGATAAGGAGGGGTAGGGGTGGTTGGACCAGGCCAGGTATAGCAAATTCATGAACTGCTCCAGTAGAAGAGGCAACTGCTGTTAGACTTTCCTCTGGAACAATGGTCTGCTGGCTCCTGAGTATGAGTCGAAAAAGTATAACGGAAGCGGTAGGGATAAATGTTGATTGCGAAACAGAAATACAGGTATAGCAGGCCGCTTATCAGGTCTTCAGGTATACCTTGAAGACAGTACCGGAGTCGATCTCGCTGTCAAATTCGATATTGCCGTCACAGTTCTCTACGATCCGTTTCACGATGGCCAGACCTACACCGGTGCCCTCGACGTGCGCGTGCAGCCGCTTGAACATGCCGAAAACTTTCTGCTGATCCTGCTTTTTGATGCCGAGTCCGTTGTCGCGCACCGAGAAAAGGGTAAAGCCTTCCCCCCTGGAGGTCGTGATAGCGATCTCGGGCTTTCTGTCCGGGGAGCTGTACTTGATCGAATTGGACACCAGGTTGTAGATGATGCTGCGCAGGTTCTTCCTTGAAAAAACAATATCCGGCACCTGAGAAAAGTCATCCGTTATCGTAGCGTCGTATTTCCGGATCAGGTCTTTGATGTTGAGCTTTACATCCTCCAGGATTTCCTTGAAGCTTATGCTCTCATAACCAGCTGTCTCTTCGTACTGTACCTTTGCCACTTCCGTCAGATCCTGCAGTGTGTTCTTGAAGCGGCCGATCGCATCATGGATCATCTGCATAATGGGAGCGACCTCCTGCTGGTCCTGTCCTGTTTCCTGCAGGGTTTCATCCAGGGCAACCATCAGGCCTTCGATGTTGTTGATGGGCGCTTTCAGGTCGTGGGAAGCCGTGTACACAAAGTTATCCAGGTCCTTGTTAACCCTGGTCAGTTCACTGGTTCTTGCTTTTACCCGCTCTTCGAGCTCCTGGTTTACTTCCAGCGTGAGCTTATTGACCCGCTCGAGCTCTTTCTTCTGCTGGTAAAACCGCACGAAGGTGGAGACTTTTGCTTTGGTGATATACGGATGCAGCGGCTTGAAGAGGAAATCTACCGCTCCCGCTTCGAAACCTTCGATCACGTGCGCGTCCTGTTCATTGATCGCGGTCACAAAAATGATGGGGATATCGCGTGTTTTGGAAATATCCCGCAGGTAGCGTGCCACTTCATACCCGTTCATACCGGGCATCTGCACGTCGAGCAGGATCAGGGCGAGCTCTTCCTGCAACGCAATCTTCAGCGCCTCTTCTCCGGAACTGGCAAAAAGGTACGTAATGTGCTCATCTTCCTTCGAAAGTAAACTTTCCAGGCTGACCAGGTTTTCAGGCAGGTCATCTACCAAAAGTATTTTGACCGGGTGCAAAACAGGCGCTACTGCAAGCGGATTGATATTGGGATCAGTGTTCATGTAAGGAAAGCAAGTATGCTTGTATTTGCTTTAAGTCCATTATACTACAACCGGGTATAATGTTTATAGCCGCTAAAGGCATGGTGTCAACCTCAGCCTCCGCCGGGTTCTGCACAATGGCTGCCCCTCCGTTTTCAAAGATATGCTTTAATCCTGAACTTCCGTCCCTGCTGGCCCCGCTCAGCAGGATTCCGATGGTATTTTCTCCGAAGACATCGGCCGCACTGCTGAAGGTCACATCAATGGAAGGCCGGGAGAAGTTCTCCAGCTCTGAATCATCCAGGGAAAAAGTACGATCGTTCTCGATCAGCACATGGTAGTTGGAAGGAGCCAGGTATACGTAGCCGGGGCTGAGCGTTTCTTTTTCCTCTATCTCCACTGCCTGGAGGGCAAGCCTTTTTGCGAAGATTTGCGGCAGGCTGCCTTCAAAGTTTCGCAGCCGATGCAGCACCAGCACAATGGGGATGCGGTAGGAGGCAGGCAGCCCGCTCAGAACAGAAAGGGATGCCTGAATACCACCCCAGGAACCACCGAGCACGATCACTTTGGAGGATGTTTCCATCAGCTTAATTTCCGGTAAATCCGGTTATCCTTGTCTACGAAATGATAGTCGCTGCTGATGCCGGACAGGGCGAGCGTTTCTTTTTTGCCCAAAGCCAGGTAGCCCAGGCCCACCAGGCTTTCGTCAAACAGCTTAAAAACCCGCTCCTGCAGCTCCCGGTTGAAGTAGATCAGCACGTTGCGGCACAGGATGAGGTGAAATTCATTGAAAGAAGAATCAGTGGCCAGGTTATGCGGGTATACCACTACATTGCGGACCAGCGAAGCATCAAACTTCACGTTGCCGTAGCTGCTCCTGTAGTAACTTGAAAATTCCCGTTTGCCTCCTGCCGCATAGTAGCCTGCCGTATAAGCCGGCATGTGGGAGGCCGAAAATATACCTTCCTTGGCCTGCTTGAGCACTTTCTGGTTGATGTCGGTGGCATAGATCTTCGTTCTGCCCAGCAGCCCTTCCTCCTCCAGCAGAATAGCCAGCGAGAAAAGCTCCTCGCCGGTAGAGCAGCCGGCATCCCATATCTTGATAAATGGGTAAGTCGAGAGTATAGGCAGTACGTTGGTGCGCAGCGAGAGAAAAAAACTCGGGTCGCGGAACATCTCCGTCACATTGACTGTGACCTCCTGCAGGAAGTTCTCAAAGAAAAAGCTATCGGCAAACAGTGCCTTCCGCAGTTCCTCCAGGGTGGTCAGATGCTTCTGCGACAGAAACCGCCTGATCCTCCTGTAGACCGAAGCCCGCGCATACCCGCTGAAATCATACCCGTAGTGGGTATGGATCTCTTTGATCAGTGCCTCGACCTCCTGCTCAAAAAGCGCGTCCGTATCAGGCTTCATACAACCACACCCGCATTAAGGTCAGCAACTTGTCAGTGTCTACTGGTTTGGGTATATAGTCGGAAGCACCGGCTTCGATGCATTTTTCTTTATCTTCTTTCATGGCTTTGGCGGTGAGGGCAATAATCGGGAGTTGCTTAAAACGAGCGTTCTCCCGGATTCGTTTTGTTGCTTCGATGCCATCCATCTCCGGCATCATCACATCCATCAGCACGATGTCGATTCCTTTTTCCGTCTCCAGCTTCTGCAGCGCCTCCTGGCCATCGTAGGCTACTATAACCTGCATCTGGTGCAGCTCGAGCAGGCTGCTCAACGAATAGATGTTGCGAACGTCGTCATCTGCCACGAGCACTTTTTTGCCCCGCAGCACTTCTTCCGGCACGTGTAGCTTCATCTTAAAGTCTTTGCCGGATGGCAGTTTCTGATTCACCTTGTGCAGGAAGAGCTGTACCTCGTCGAGCAGGCGCAGGTACGAATATTCATTCTTGATGATGATCGTGTTGGCAAACTCTTTCAAGGCATTTTCTTCGTCTTCGCTCAGGTCTTTGCCCGAGTAGATGATGATCGGAATATCGGACAAGCCCGTTTGGGATTTGATCTTCTTCATCCAGTCATACCCGTTCATGCCCGGCAGGTTGAGGTCGAGGATGATGCCGTCTACGTTCTGCTTGGCCAGCACCCGTTCGGCTTCTTCGGCCGAATGGGCGGAAGTAGATTTGAGGCCGTGCGCCAGCAGCAGTTCCGCCACCGCTTTGTTCTCGATCTCGTTGTCTTCTACGATCAGGACGTTCTCGATCGAGGTGTCGGTGATGCCGGAGATGGTGGTGAAGGCTTTGTTCAGCATTTCGAGCGTGACCGGCTTGGGCAGGTATTCTTCGTTGGCGCCATGCTCGCCTATCACTTCTTTGTCATAGGCCGACATCACGTGCACGTTCGTATGCCGCAAGGCTTTGTCTTCGCGGATCTGCCTGAGCACGTCCCAGCCGTTGATGTCGGGCAGATGAATGTCGAGCAGCATCGCATCCGGCTTCTCGGTACGCGCCATACGCAGGCCTTCCTGACCGGTATAGGCCTGGAGTACCCTGAAGTTTTTGGCCAGGGCAAAATCAGCCAGAATATCGCTGAAGCCTTTGTCGTCTTCAACGATCAGCACAGAGATGTCTTTCTGCCCGTTCTTCTCCATCTTGTCGAAGACCTGGCTCATGGCTTCGGTGCTGCTCTGCGCAGGAGCTGCCGCAACGCGGGCAGGCTGCTTTTTGCGGGCCTGGGTTGCCGGGGTTTTGGGCAGGTATAGCGTAAACGTGCTGCCCTTGCCCGGTTCGCTTTCCAGCTGGATCTCACCGCCCAACAAGGCGGCCAGTTCTTTGCTGATGGTAAGGCCAAGTCCGGTGCCGCCATACTTGCGGGTCGTAGAAGTGTCTGCCTGCTGGAAGGCCTCAAATATGACTTCCTGCTTTTCCGGCGGAATGCCTATACCTGTATCGCGAATGGCAAAGGCCACCACGTCTGCTTGCTCCCGGAGCTGCTCCGACTTAAAGTCGGGCCGGTTGCGTACCGGGTACACCGAGAACTCCACTTCGCCTCCCTCACCGGTGAACTTGATGGCATTGCCGATGAAGTTCTTCAGGATCTGCTCGAGCCTGAAACGGTCTGTGGTGATGGTATCGAAGCTGCCCGGGGTAAACTGCTCGGTGAAACGGATCTGCTTTCTGGAAGCTACCTCCCGGAACATCGGCTCCATGGTCAGGTCCTGCAGCTTTATCTCGTCCGTCTCGAGCCGGATCATACCGGACTCGATCTTGGAGAGGTCCAGGATTTCGTTGATCAGTTTCAGCAGGTCGTTGCCCGACTTATGGATGATCTGGGCATGATCCGTTTGTTTGGCAGATAAGGTATTCTCGGCATTGTCGGCCAGCAACCTGGACAAGATCAGGATGCTGTTGAGCGGCGTGCGCAGCTCATGCGACATGTTGGCCAGGAAGTCGCTCTTGTACTTGCTCACCGTTTCCACCTGCTGTATCTTCAGCTCAATGGCCTCACGGGCATCTTCCAGGGCCTTGTTTTTGGAGCTCAGGGTTTCGTACTGCTCTTCCAGCAGCTGTGCCTTTTCTTCCAGTTCCGAGTTCTTTTCCTGCAGTTCTTCCTGGTTCACGCGCAGCTCTTCTTCCGAAGCTTTCAGCTCTGCGTTGAGCTGGCGCAGGTCTTCCTGCTGTGTTTCGAGTTCCTCGGCCTGGTTTTGTGTTTCATAAAGCAGTTCCTGTGTCTGCAGGTGCGCTTTCAGGGTATGCACCATGACCGAGATCCGTTCGGTTACGGCGTCAAAAAACCGCTGATGCAGTTCGTTGTAGGGTTGGCGGGCAGAGAGCTCCAGCACCCCCACGGTATTGTTGGCAAAGTAGAGCGGGAGCAGGATGACCGAGGCAGGATCAATTTCGGTCAGGCCGGTTCTGATCTTCATGTACTCGTCGGGTATACCTTTCAGTACTTTTACTTTTCTTTCGCTGGCTGCCTGTCCTACCATGCCCGTGCCAATAGCAAATGAAGGAAGCTGCTCCTGGCTGTAGGACACGCCATAGCTGGCAACTGGTTCCAGCTTACCGTTGTTGTCGTGCAGGTATAGGATTCCGGCGTCAGAACCTGTATAGTTGCAAAGAAAGGTGATGACCTTCTCCGATAATCTTTCCAGTGCCGTTTCGCCGCCCAGCAGGGTGTTGAGCTCTGAGACACCGGTCAGTACCCAATTCCGGTTTGTGTTCTCGGTGGTGAAGGTCTGCAGGTTGTCTTTCATGTCTTTGATGGCATAGCTGAGCACATCTTCGCTGCTCTGCACGGCCACTTCCACATCATACCTGCCCGCCCCGATGGCCTGCGCGACCTGAGAAAGCGAAACAGTTTTATGCAGCACCCCTCTGAAAGATTCGGCTACGCTGCCGATCTCATCTTTGCTGTCGATGTCGATGACCACATCAGTAGCGCCCAACCGGATACGGTCTGCCGCTGTTTTGAGTTTGGAAAGCGAGGCAGCGATGAGGTTGATGATGTAGAAAGAAAGTGCGATGGTCAGACCCAGGATCAGGATGAATGTTGCAACGAGCACCGCCATGTACTGTTTTTTCTGGCTGCTTTCAGCTGTCACCTGGTCCCGTATTCTGCTAATGAGCTGCAACTCGGCACTGCGGTATTCCTCAATGCTCTGGGTAAACTGGTCAAATGTTGCCGTGGTGTTGAGGGTGGACAGGTTGAGTTCAGGATCAGCTTCAATTGCCTGTAGCAGATCTGCCACCTTCAGGTAATTGTCGGAAGAAGTGATTGCCTGTACATCCTTTTCTGCAGTGGCGTCAGCATACCTGATAAAGCTGTTCAGCGCTCTGTTATAGGAATCGATCTGAGAATTGATCTGGCCGTAGTCTTCATAGGAAAAAGCGCCTTCCTGGATCACCTTCATCAACAGACTTCTGATCCTGCCCAAATGAATCTTGGCCTCTGCCAGGTACCGGAAGCTGGCTAACCGCTGTCCGATCTCTTCATCGTTGATGCCGGTCGCATCGGAGTCAATCCTGTCCAGGAAAGTAAAGATCAACGCGGAAGAATATTGCCTGAATTCCTCTAGTTCAAGCTTATTCTGATCCAGGTTGTTGCGGTATTTGTTCAGATCGTTGAGCAAGGCCAGGTCCGGGAACTGCCTGCCGGAACGGGCCAGGAACGCCTTTAAGTCCCGCTCTGTGGCGTTGGTCAGGCTTCTGAGCGCTTTTGCCTCCTGCAGGAACCGGGTATCTGTTCCGGATGCCGCCAGGATACGGGCCCGCTCTTTTTGAAAAGCATGCAGAAGTGCAGATATCTTTTCTGCTTCCTCCAGCTGCAGGGCCTCTAGTTGAAGTTGTTCGTTTTCTTCTATTTCAAGCGTAATGGTTGAGATCACGAAATAGAAAAGGGGAATGAGAAGCAGGGAGAGCAGGAGGAAGAGTTTGTCCCTGATCTTCAAATTTTTGATTATGTTCATCTAATGTGCTTACGTCTGGCTAAAATGGAAATTGTGCCTGGTTTGAAATGGCAAGTTAGGAAAATGCAACATAATTTGCTTGCATGCTATACCTGTTTGCAGGTATACAGGTATAGCCGGGTAGGGGAGAGGTGCTTACTTTAGCCAACCTACTTTTCGTCTCCAGTTGTCATAAGCTTCCTGCTCTTTTCGGCGCTGGTCGCTAGTTCTTTCCGGTTCTTTTTCATTTTGTGCTTGCTGGCGCATTTCTTCGAGCCTTTCTTCCACCGTGTTCAGACCCAGACCCTGCCGTTTTTGATTGACGACAGCCAACGTGCCTTCCAGCCGGTAGGGGGTCAGTTCTCCCGCTTCATCTCTTATAAACTGAGTTCCATACGCCTGAGGACGGTTTTCATACATGGCAATCCGGTCGGATAGAAAGGCCACGTGTACGGGACCAATTTTGTTTTTGGCGGCCTCCTGTTGGGCAAGAGCCAAACAATTTTTCATAAAATCAGGCAAACTTATCGCATGTTGTATGATCAACCAGGCTGCCTGACTTGCTTCCGATCCTACTTTATCGATCGTCGGATATCCGATTTTTGAGATGATTTCCTGTAGCCGTTTTGCATTGGCCAGATGAACTTCTTCCATTTCAGTCGCATAACCAACGAAGAGTTTCCCTTCCTCTATCAGACGCTGTCGCACCTCAAGATCTTTTTTTCGTAGGGTCAGAAGGTCCTGTGCTAGGTCCGCATACTGCATGGTTGCTTAAGATTAAGTTTCAGAACAGGTAGCACAGTCGAGTAGTCAGCTAAGACTGTTTCCTGGGAAGTATTTAACTTTTTTCGGCAAACGTTGGCCACTGGATTTTGGTTATCCATTCGTCCTACCTTCTTCTATTTCTTTGGTAGTCCGTTCTCACATCAAATTTAGCTGGCTGCGTAAAGTTCAGACCCTTAGCGAGCCGCGAAACGCCCGGGCAGCATAGTAGGATTGCGCACCGTTGTGATACAGGAAGACATGGTCGTAGCGGCGATCACAAAAGAGGGCACCACCAAGTTTCCTGATCTCAGAAGGTGTTTTTACCCAGCTCGAAGTTTTCGTGTCGAACTTTCCAAGTTGCTGCAGCTCCCGGTATTGTTCTTCCGTTAAGAGCTCAATGCCCATGGCCGCCGCCATCTCCAGTGCGTTGTTTTCCGGCCGATGTTCTTTTCGTGACTCCAGCCCATCCCGGTCGTAACAAACACTTCTGCGGCCTTTGGGGCTTTCGGCTGAACAATCATAGAAAATATATTCGCCCGACTGTGTATCATACCCCACAACATCCGGCTCACCGCCTGTTCTTTCCATTTCATAGAGGGACCAGAGTTTTTCAGGACTCGCTTCCAGCTTTGCTTGTACATCTCCCCACACAAGACCGGGATGGCGGTTTCTGTTTTTCTCAAAACGGCCTTTTAAGGCGCTGAGTAGTTCTTCAAATTGTTCTGGTGGCAACTCCTTTTTATTTTCCATGGTCATATTGTGTTGTTTTGACTTGCTTACATTGTCTTGTAATTGGTTGTGTGCTGAGTCAGGCCTAGCGGTCATCTGAACCCTGCAGCCAACGTTCTCGCACAGGCAAGATGTGAGGCTTAAATACTTGGTTGGGTGTTTAGCTTTTCTATCCGTTTAGAAGGTAAAGCTTATGAAGTTCTGGCTTCCCTTTTTGGTATACCCCGAGAGAGACGGATTGATGTATTCATCTCTGATTTCTGTTTCGGCTATACCTGAAGGAGGCATCTAGAGTACAGTTCCTGTCTGCCAGGCAGCTAATGTTACAAAACTCAGACATTTGATCCGCTTCGAACCCCACTTTTGATTATGCGCTGTCAGGCGTTTGTGCTTTATTCTTCGTTCAAGTAAGGTACTATCTCCTTAAAAGAATGTATGGTCTTTTGGTCTTTTACTTCGGGTTGTTCTCCGTTGTGGTTATAGAGGACTGTTTCTATTCCAAGTTCATTTGCTGCCTGAATTTCAGAGTGTAGGTCGTCGCCAATTACCAGTACTTCATCTGGGCTGTACTGGTGCGCTGCAAGTATCTTCTGGAAGATATCTTTTTTCGTCAGTTCCGACTCGCTGGGGTCAACCACAAAGATGTGCTCAAAGTCTCGGCTGATGTCGAGTTGTTTGATTTTGCTGTGTTGCAATTTGGTGAAACCAGTGGTGACCAGATATTTTTTGCAGGGCATGTTCCTGATTATTTCATACCCGTCAAACGGCTCCATCTTGTCTTCATAGGTCAACCCGGAGAGGAGTTCTAAACTAGCAGCTTTCAGTTGTTCGCTAAAAGAAAAGTCTTTGGCTACCACCTGAAAAGGTTGCCGCATGATGCGGTTTTTAATTTCTTCGAAGTTTCCTTCGTATTCCCCGTTTTCTTCAATGAGGGCAAACAAAGATTTAAAGAGCTTTTCACCAATGGCTGAAACCGGGTAAATCGTGTTATCCAAGTCTAAGATGATTGCTTTCTTTCTCATAACCCTAATCTACAGATATTATTAGTATAAGTATTTTTCGGCTTTCTGTTCTGTGATGGCTAACTGTTAGCTATGGGCTATGGCGAGGCGTTGCCGAGTTTATAGCCTGTGCAGGGTTAGCACCTGTAATTTTCCTTTTCTTAATATCAAACAATTCCCAGTCGTTGTCAAACCTGAAATTATAGTCGACAATAAAGTTTTCTTCTTTTCTACTGATAACTCTTTCTGTTGACTTTTTCTTTAGGTATTCCCAATCAGTATATGTCCAGGTGAGATTATTCTCTTGAAACTTGAATGGCTTCCAGTTGTGGTCGTAGTAATGAGTGACAGTGTCTACTTCTAAATTTTCATTTAACTGAAAAACAGCAAGCGGTAAATTTGTGCGAGATTTCTGAAAGGCAGAATCGCTGGAGAACATTTTCAAGAAGGATTCAAACTGCTGTACTGACCTACTGTTCCTTATCGCTTCATTTTCTGACTCGCGGTTTAGTTCTTCAAAATAAACTTGGGAGTTTCTTTCTTCTACATCGTTTTTTCTGTCGGCTATCAAGTAACCTAAAGCAAGTGTTGCTGCTGGTAAGCCAATCAACAAAAGAGCTTTGCTCAATCTTTTTGAACTTGTTGTCTTCTTAAAGATGAGAACGGCTATAAAAGTAAGTGCTAAATGAATTGGTGAAAGTATCATGATATACATTCCAGCTGCAAATGCACCGCCACCCTTTCCTAAGTCATGGATAAAGAGTGGCCGGAATAACAGGAGGATGTATAATACATAAATACCACAATTACTTCCTACAAAGAAATTGGCAGAGTCAATTTTCCGAGACCATCTGAACAAGGCCGTCCAGATAAAGGTCATTACAATTGAGAAAAAGATTAATTCAAACGGCCAATTCAATTTATTTAATTTTTTATGATGCTAACGTTACTGGTACATGAGGTGAGCGAGGCAAAGCCGAAGCTTTGCTCATGTGCCTTGTTGTCTGATGCTTTTTTGTCAAACATATTTAACTCCATATGATAACTCCCTTACCTTCACTTTGCTGCTGTCTACTTTAACGGTGTTATTGGCAGGCGTCAATTGTCATCAATTTTAATTCCTTTCCATTGAACTCCTTGAAAATCCATTAGTATGGAATACTCTCCTGATTTACCTTCAACAAATCTGATAGACTCTTCAGATGTTTTATCTGAGAAGAATGTATTCTCATTTTCAGGATATAATACGCCTTTATTGATACCATTTTGATATATATACAAGCTATCATTTTCAAGTTTTATAGTCAGCGTTAAGTGTCCGGCATCTACAAGGTCATAAGTCCCTGGGTATTTCCCAAGGATAGATGGCGAAACGTAAACTGATTGTCGATTGATAGCTTCTGGTATTTTAACTGTTTGTCCTTTCAACATGCTTTGCAAATCACGGACAAGCTTTTCAAAGGGAAGCGCATCGTAATTAGCAAGAAAGATGATGGTATACTGGTTCTCATAGTTTTTCTCTACATACGCCCGTTTACCGCGTGTTCCTCCTGCATGCGAAATGCTTCCATTATGGGATATTGCCTTATAATGCTGCTGGTCCAGCTCTTTGAGGAATAAGGCCAAATCATCTGCAGTTGCATGCAAATTCCCCATTTTCATTTCAGTATTTGAAATGGAGCATTCACAGACAATGTTATTTTCGTCATCCAGGTAATGCCCGTAGGCATAATCTGTTAATCGACCCAAATCTTCATCAAAATTACTTCCAGAATGGTGCATGCCTAGAGGCCCGAAAAAAGTGTTCTCAAGAAAGTCTGAGAAGGAACTATCATGTAGCTGACCAATGATGTAGTACAACAGTTGAAAACCAACATTAGAGTACTGCTCTTTGGTGCCAGGGGGAAACTCTAAGGCCTCTTTGGCAGCAAGATCAACCACTTCATCGGCACTAAGCTCTATGGGATGCTTAGCGCTTTCTCCTAATTCTCTGGGTAAACCAGAACGATTATCCATCAAGTGCTGGATAGTTATTTTATCACCATTTGGAAAACCAGGAATATATTTCTCAAGTAAATCCGTTCTTTTAAGCTTGCCTTCATTTTCTAATTTTATGAGGCTCACT
>NZ_JSYF01000166.1:0-8584 GCF_054824225.1 Pontibacter sp. HJ8 | reverse complement strand
GCTTCTCTGACAGGTATACGAGCGGGGCCACACGGCTTTTCTTGGTATAGGTCAGGGCCATACCGACCGCGACCAGTATGTTGATGATCCAAAAAAAGCTCCAGCTGAAGGCCAGCAGTTTTTTATGGCCCTGCCAGAACCGGGAGTGTCGCACAAAACTCTGCCAGCCGATTATACCCAGTATCATGATCAGGGGGAAAAGCGGCAGAATGAAACGCTCCTGCTTGTTAGGGAAAAGCGAATGCACGACAAAAAATACAATACCTGCCCAGAAGAGCATAGGGGCGATACGGGCTGTCCTGCTATAACCCAGCAGCAGGTATACGCTCAGCGGCGGCACCATAAAACCCAGTATGGTAAGCGCAAACCGGTAAACCGGGCCTGTGCTGTAGTTATAGGCATTGTCGGTATTGTAAAGGAAGTACGTCACCACCGAGTGGAAAGGATAATCGAAGAACACGTAGTCAATGGTGCCCTGGATCAGCGTAGCCATCACGACAAAGCCCAGGCCCAGCCAGATGATCTCTTTCCATTGCCGGCGGTACAGCAACACCAGTCCGGCGCCTAGCGGGAAGAGGACCGTGTGGTAGCGCAATACAAAGGCCACTGCAAACAAAGCGCCCGCCCCGAAATACCGCCAGTTGCGGTTGCGTTCTTCCGGCTTGAGCATGTGGTAAAAAGCGGCCAGGAAAGGCGGGATACAGACCATCTCCACCAGGTTACGCACGCTCATGAAGGGCATAAACCACATCAGGGCCAGCATCAGGCCCACAATGCGGGCATTGGCCTGGTTCGAAAGCCTTTCGGTGATCTTGTAGCCATAGTACACGATCAGGAGAGAGTATAGCCCGTGCAGCACCCGTACCACCGTCATTTTGATGTCCGGGCTGGTGATGCCGATCCCTTCCATGAGGTAAAACAGCACATAGTGTATACCTGCATAGAACATGCTGTGGCGTGGCGGCATATCCTCGTGTAGCCACGAAGGCAGGCCATACAACCAGTTCTGGGCGATGGTGATCACATCAAAATGGTCGTCGTGGAAAGCAAAGCCTTTGGAAAAGAAAGCGGCTACCATTCGTATCACCAGCGCGATCACCAGGATGACGGAGAGGGGTATCAGGACCCGGTTGTGAATGCCCGTTTTGTCTGCTGTGGCGGGTGCCGTGGTATCTTGCGGTGTGGTATCGATGGGAGACTGCATGGTGTATAGAACGAGGCTTTATCAGAAAGCCATCAATTTTTTCAGGAATTTTGCTGCTAATTTAAGTTATATCAGGGTAAGTTTGTGTATGAATTTTACCCGGCCGACCGCTGCCCGTTCCTTTAGTACCCCAAAAAGGCTCCCGGGCCTGCCTACAGCTGCTGTATGGGCCATCGTCTGGGGGCTTTTGCTGAGTGCGTGCCAGGGCCAGAAAGAGGAGTATCCCAAAGATGTGCTGGTGATCGGGCATGCCGGCTCGGGCTTCTTTTCTCCGATCAACCCCTACAACCCACTGCCTGCCAACAGCATGTCTTCTATTGTGAAAGCGATGGAAGAAGATGGCGCCGATGGGGTGGAAGTGGATGTGCATGTGAGCAAAGACGGGGTGCCGATTCTGTACCACGATACCAGCCTGGAAACCATGAGTGAAGGCAAAGGGATGATAGAACAGTTGCCGGCATCCGAAGTGGTGGGGCTGAACTACAAAGGCGGTATCCTCTACGACCTGTTCCAGAGCGAAAAACTTATTACCCTGGAGAGCATGCTGCAGTGGTTTGAGCAATACCCGGATCTGCCCTACCTGCACATCGACCTGCGCAACCACGATCCCTCCAGAAACACATTTTATGCGGAGTCCTTGCTGCAAATGCTACGTAAGTATAACTACCCGGTAGAGAAGCTGGCGTTCATTTTTCCGGATGTGCAGCTGCTGCATACGGTGCGGGAGCTGGAGCCCGGGGCGGTCCTGCTGCTGGATGCCGGAGACGATTTTGACGTGTCAGTGCAGGAGGCCCTGACCCATAAACTGCAGGGCGTCACGGCCAATGGCAAGAAGGTGAGCAAAGAGCAGGTGCAACGTGCCAGGCAGCAGGGACTACAGATCGTGTTGTTCGGGGGCAAGTCCGGTTCAAGTATAGCCAAGATGCTGGCCATGGAACCCGACGCCATCCAGGTAAACAATGTAAAACGCATGCGGGCGCTGGTAGATCAGAACTAGGGGAGCAGGTATAGCCAGTACTACTTGAGCAACAGCAACGCAATGAGTAGTATAGCAAGCGAAATATACCTGATCTTGTTTAAGCTTCTTTTCATCGTTTCCTGTTATTTTAACAAAGGACAGGTGTAGCTTCGTAAACAATATTTCCGGAGATCACCTGCGTTTCGTGATCTTCGTTCTGCATCAGGAAGGTGCTCATTTTTCGGCGCATTCCAGCGAAACAATTATTACTTTTGCATCATATCATAATCAAACGACATTATGCTCCGGACACATACTTGTGGCGAACTAAGAATTGATAATGTAGGCGAGGAAGTTGTACTGACTGGATGGGTACAACGCCTGCGCGACAAGGGCGGTATGCTCTGGATTGACCTCCGTGACCGCTACGGCATCACGCAGCTTACCTTTGAAGACGGCTTCACGCCAGCCCACCTGTTTGAGCAAGCCCGTGGTCTTGGCCGCGAATACGTGATCAAAGCGATAGGCAGAGTAGTGGAGCGCTACTCCAAAAACGACAAAATACCCACAGGCGAGATCGAGCTGAAAGTAACCAAGCTGGAGGTCCTGAACCCTGCCAAGCTGCCGCCTTTCATGATCGAGGACGATACGGATGGAGGCGACGATCTCCGCATGAAGTATCGCTACCTGGACCTGCGCCGTACGCCGGTGCGCCGCAACCTCGAGCTGCGCCACCAGATGATGCGTGCTGTGCGCGCCTACCTGGACGATCATTATTTCATTGAAGTAGAGACACCGGTGCTGATCAAGTCAACTCCGGAAGGAGCCCGCGATTTTGTGGTGCCAAGCCGGATGAACCCGGGTGAATTCTATGCCCTGCCCCAGTCCCCGCAGACGTTCAAGCAGCTGCTGATGGTGTCCGGATTTGATAAGTACTACCAGATCGTGAAGTGTTTCCGTGACGAAGACCTGCGCGCTGACCGCCAGCCGGAATTCACGCAGATCGACTGCGAACTTTCTTTCGTGACACAGGAGGACATTCTGCATACCTTCGAAGGCCTGATCCGGCACCTGTTCCACAAAATAAAAGGCGTGCACATCGGCCACCTGCCCCGCATGACGTATGCCGACGCCATGAAACTGTATGGTTCCGACAAGCCGGACACACGCTTTGAAATGCGCTTTGTCGAGCTGAACCACCTGGTGAAGAACAAGGGCTTCAAAGTGTTTGACGATGCCGAGCTGGTCGTAGGCATCAATGCCAAAGGGGCAGCGGGCTATACCCGCAAGCAACTGGATGAACTGACCGATTTTGTGAAGCGTCCGCAGATAGGCGCTACCGGCCTGGTATATGCGCGCGTGCAGGAAGACGGCTCGGTGAAGTCATCAGTCGATAAGTTCTATACCCCGGAAGACCTGCAAACCTGGGCTGCAGCCTTTGGCGCACAGCCGGGCGATCTGCTGCTGGTACTGGCCGGTGGCAAAGACAAAACACGCAAAGCCCTCAACGAGCTCCGCCTGGAAATGGGGGAACGCCTGGGCCTGCGTGACAAAAATGTGTTCTCTCCGCTTTGGGTCGTAGACTTCCCGCTGCTGGAGTGGGATGAAAACTCCAACCGCTACCACGCCATGCACCACCCTTTCACTTCGCCCAAGCCGGAAGACCTGGAGCTGATCGATGACAGACCGGGGGACATCCGCGCCAATGCCTATGACATGGTCATCAATGGGGTGGAAGTAGGCGGCGGTTCGATCCGTATCCACGACCGTCGTCTGCAGGAGCAGATGTTCCGTTTGCTGGGCTTCTCCAATGACGAGGCCAAGGCGCAGTTTGGCTTCCTGATGGACGCTTTCGAATACGGCGCGCCTCCGCACGGTGGTATCGCTTTTGGTTTCGACAGGCTGTGCTCCCTTTTCGGCGGTGCAGATTCCATCCGGGACTTTATCGCCTTCCCGAAAAACAACTCGGGCCGTGATGTGATGATCGACGCGCCCTCTCCGGTTGCCGGCGCGCAGCTGGATGAGCTGCATATCAAGTTGAAGAACATGCCTTCGCAGTAAGGCTATACCTGGCCGGGCGCTTCAGAACAGATTTTTTTCTGAACTTGCCCAGGTATAAAACAGAAGCGGCTGCCGATACCGGCAGCCGCTTCTGTTTTATACCTGAGTGATGCCCGGTTAGTATCCCGGCGTCTGCTGGTCCTGGTTGATATTGGGGTTCGTGTCGATCTCTACCTGTGGAATTGGCCATACCCACTCCCGCGCATCCGGCCCCAGTTCACACGTGGTGGATTCCAGTTCACAATCAGCACGCACGATCCTGCGGGTCGTGCGCTTCAGGTCAAACCAGCGATGCCCCTCTGCAAACAATTCCCGGCGGCGTTCTTCGGCTATCGCATCCAACAGGCCCTGCCCTGTGGCAGCCACAGGGGCCGGATTGCTTATTCTGGCTGCCCGTAGTGTGTTGAGGTCGAGTAGGGCACCGGCCGCGTTTCCGGACAAGGCTCTTGCCTCGGCACGGATCAGGTACATTTCTCCCGTTCTCAACACCTTCCAGTTCACCAGGTTATCCATTGTCGTATTACGGGTCAGGAACTTGCTTACGATCACACGTTCTGTGCCCGAAAGCTCCCGGGTGCCGATATAAGCCGCCAGCCGGACATCCGTTGGCTGGTACAGTTTCACTAAGTCTGCAGCAGGCCGGTGGCGGTTACGGTTAGAGGGACCGTTGTGCAGGCTGCTGGATGGAGAACCCTCACCGGAGCTATACGCTACCGCCCAGATCACTTCAGCGTCCGTATCGTCTGTCCAGATATCGGCGAACTCCTCTCTGGCAGCCAAAGGCCTTTCAGTGATCACCAGGGAAGCATATTCTGCAGCCGCCGCATAATTCTTGGCATACAGGTTAATGCGTGCCAGCAGGGCCTGTACGACCACTTGATCTATGTAGGCTCTTTCATCTGAATTGATTTCCTGGTCCGCATCACCCAACAGGGTTTCTGCTTCTTCCAGGTCTTTGAAGATGTTGTCATACGTCTCTTTTACCGACAGTCTGCCTGGCATCTCCTCATAATCCTGGCTGGTCTTATACGGAACGCCCAACGCTGTGGAATTACGGTCATACTCCACACCCCAGTAACGTAGCAGGTCGAAGTGCACCATGCCCCGGATAGCCAGTGCCTGTCCCCGGATGCGGTTCACCCGCTGCGGGTCTTCCGAAGCAAACTGGTCGATGTTGTCAAGGACAATGTTTGCCTGCGTGACCACCAGGTATGCTGCCTGCCAGGCCACGTCTATGTCGTCGTCGTCCGCTGCATAGACCCAGTTGGTCTGGTCCTGGAAGTTAGCCAGGTCCTCACCGGTCTGCACCACGTTGTCGCTCATCATGTCCGGCAATACCGACCACGTGCCTGAGGTCTGGCTGCCATTTCCGAAGTAGCCTACCTGTCTGAAAAGCGCATAGGTACCTGTCAGGGCAAATTCGTATTCTTCTAACGTGGTGAATATCTCTGTGGCGTCTTTCTGGAATTCCGGTTCTACTTCGATCACTTCCTCACAAGCCGATAATACCAGGGCACAGCCTAAGCCAATGCCTATAAATAGTTGTCTGATTTTCATCTTGGTACAATTAAATTTTTATAAACCGATATTCAACCCAAACGTGAGCGTGCGCAGCGCAGGATATTGCGCTCCTACCAAAGATCCGGTTGAAACCTCCGGGTCAAAACCTCTGAAATCTGTCCAGGTGGCCAGGTTTTGCCCCTGCGCATACAGCCTGATGGTACTTAACTTGACCGTGTTCGCCCAGCTCTGTGGTAGGGTATAAGACACGCTCACGTTGCGCAGTCTGACGAAGTCTCCATCCTCTGCAAAGCGGGTAGTGCCTGATCTGAACGGAGATCCGGGTCTGGGGATATTGGTCTCCTGGCCGGCTGCTTTCCATTCGGTGGTCAGCTCACGGGAGAGGTTGTCCCACAGGTAGGACGGGTTTTCCACGTTCTGGCGATCGTTGTTATAGATCTCATTGCCTCGAACAAAACTAAAGAAAGCGCTAACTTCAAAACCTTTGAAGTTCAGCGAGCTGCCAAAACCCCCAAAGAAAGGGGCTTCTACAGTGCCCACGATCACACGGTCGTTCGGGTCATATACTTCGGTCACTTCGCCCTCCCGGGTATAGTACCGGGCGTTCCCGTTGGCAGGGTTTACACCGGCATAGCGCACCAGGTATAGGGAGTTCATCGGCTCTCCGATACGGTTGATGTAGATGCCGTCTACAATCTCATCCTGTTCCCCTACCAGCTTCTTCACCTCGTTTTTGTTACGGGTCAGGCTGATGTTGGCAGACCAGGTGAAGTCAGCAGTTGCGATGATGTCCCCGTCGAGCGAGAATTCAACGCCCCGGTTCTGTAGTTCGCCTATGTTGGAAATCAGTTCCGAATAGCCGGATGTTCTGGAGAGCTGCCTGTTGAGGAACAGGTCTGTTGTAAGCGCGTTGTAGAATTCAATGGTGGATCGCAGCCTGCCGTTCAGGGTGGAGAGCTCCAGACCTGTGTTGAAGATATTCTTTCTTTCCCATTGTAGCTCGGGATTAGGCAATTGTTGCTGCACCAGGCCGCCTACGCCGGCATACACAGCACGGCCAAACAAAGCTCTCGAAGCAAAGTCAAGTTGGTTGCCCACATCGTCCAGCAAGACCTGGTTTCCGGAAGAGCCATAACTGATCTTGAATTTCATATCCGTGAACACATTCGCCAGGCTTTCCATAAAAGGCTCGTCCGTTACTATCCAGCTCAACCCAACAGAGCCGAAGTTGGCCCAGCGTCTGTCAGCACCAAAGCGGGAGGAGCCGTCACGACGGGCGCCTACAGTCAGAAAATATTTGTCCCGGAAGCCATAGTTGATGTTGGTAAAGTAAGATAGCAGGGCGTTCTCGGTGCCATTTCCACTCACTGTCGGAATGAAGCCGTTATCAGAGTTGCCCGGTGTGATGCCAGCTTCGTTCTGGAAAGCGCCTCCCAGACCATAGCCTGTAAAGCCAAACTGCCGGTATCTTCCTTTTACAATCTCATTGTAGAGGGCTACCTTGAGCGAGTGTTCTTCGCCAAACGTGGTGGCGTAAGATGCGGAGGTAGTACCCGTATACCGGAACGTACGGTTATAGCCACGGGCAAAACTACCGGAACCACCCGTAGAGAACTGCCCGGAATACGTGTCCGGACTTACGAAAGCTGTCGTCTCATTGGAGGTATAATCCCCGCCCCAGTTCGTACTCAGCGTCAGCCCTTGCAGGAACGGAGCCGAATAGTTTATAAAAATATTACCGACCCCTTTGAGCTGATTTTTGTTGGTGCTATTCTCGAGGAGCTCCTGCAGCGCATTCGGTTGCCCGGATACCATTTGGGTATAGTTGCCTTCCTCATCGTAAGGCGTTTCATAGGGGTTCGTCCAACGGATCGCGTTGAGGGGGGTGGCTATACCTGTATTGGCTTCGCTTGTGTTGGTGAACTCTGAGTACCCGAATGTTGAGTTGAGTCCGAAATTAAAGTCACCTGCCGTGGTTCCAACATTGGCACGGCCGGTATACCTTTTCAGGCCTGTATTGCGGACGGTGCCCGTCTGATCAAAAACAGAACCTGAGAGGAAATAGGTGGTTTTATCGGATCCGCCCGATGCGCTCAGGGTATGGTTCTGCGTCTTTCCGGTACGGAAGAATACATCTTCCCAATCCGTTTCGATTTTCCGGAGTTTATCCAATTCTTCCGGTGACCAGCCATACGGATTTCCCCGGGCCAGCTCGTAGTCCAGTTTTTCGCTCGTATTCATCAGCTCCAGCTTATTGTCGGGCGCATAAGAAGAGCCATACTGGAAATCATAATTGATGCGGGTGGCGCCGGCCCGGCCTTTTTTAGTGGTGATCACGATCACGCCGTTTGCACCTCTGGAACCATAGATGGAGGTAGCGGAGGCGTCTTTGAGTATACTTGTATTTTCAAAGTCCATGGGGTTGAGCGTAGCAAAGTCGGCAGCTGAGATCTCAATGCCATCCATGATGTAGAGGGGCGTATTGCTGCCCAGGATAGAGCCTCTGCCCCTTATCACCACGTTGGCGGCAGCTCCCGGCTGGCCCGAGTTAGCCTGCACCAGTATACCGGTTGCCCGGCCCTGCAGCGCCTGGTCAAACGATCCGATCGGCACGCGGCTGATCTCTTCTGACTTAATTGTGGAGATAGAGCCGGCAATTTCCCGTTGGGTCTGCGTGGTATAGCCTGTCACGATTACTTCGGATAGTTGTCTTGTATCGGCTCGAAGCGCTACGTTTACAGTGCTTCGGTCCCCGATCGCTACTTCCTGTGTTGCCATACCTATAAAACTGAAGATCAGTGTAGCGTTGGCCGGGGAGATGTTGGCAGGAAGGGTAAGAG
>NZ_JSYF01000165.1:0-8809 GCF_054824225.1 Pontibacter sp. HJ8 | reverse complement strand
CGTGGAATCCAAAGAGCAAAGCTGGGTAGACAGTGTCTTCAACTCCCTCACTCCTGATCAGCGTATTGGCCAGCTGTTTATGGTGGCCGCCTATTCCAACAAAAACGAAAAACATTTCCGACAGGTAGATACCCTGGTGAGCCGCTATGGCGTAGGAGGAATCATGTTCATGCAAGGCGGGCCGGTGCGCCAGGTGCAGCTTACCAACCGCTTCCAGAGCCTGGCCAAAGTACCGATGCTTATTGCGCTGGATGCCGAATGGGGACTGAACATGCGCCTGGACAGCAGCATGCACTTTGCCAAGCAGATGACGCTCGGTGCCCTGACCGACGAGAAGTACGTGTACCTGATGGGGCGTGAAATAGCCCTGAAAATGAAGCGTATGGGCGTGCACGTGAGCTTCTCTCCCGTACTGGATGTGAATGTAAATCCGCAAAACCCGGTGATCGGCAACCGCTCCTTTGGCGAGACCAAAGAGGAAGTCGCCCGCCGCGGCGTCGCATACATCAAGGGCCTTCAGGACCATGGCGTAATTGCGGTGGCCAAGCACTTCCCCGGCCACGGCGACACCGATACAGATTCGCACCTGACGCTTCCTGTCGTGAACCACGATATGAAACGCCTCACCGAGGTGGAGCTATACCCTTTCTACAAGTCCTTTGAGGCGGGCGTAATGGGCGTGATGGTCGCGCACCTGTACCTGCCTAAGATCGACTCGACCCGCAACCAGGCCGCTACGCTTTCCAAGCCACTGGTAACAGGACTATTAAAAGAGAAGATGCAGTACAAAGGCCTTGTCTTTACGGATGCCCTCAACATGAAAGGTGTGAGCAGCTATTACAAGCCAGGCGAAGTAGACCTGCGAGCGCTCATGGCCGGTAACGACGTGCTCTTGTTCCCCGAGGATGTGCCGGTGGCCGTACGCAAGATCAAAGAAGCCATAGCCGCCAAAAAGATCAAATCCGAAGAAATTGACCAGCGTGTGCGCAAGATACTGCATGCCAAGTACTGGGCGGGCCTGAACAAGTATAAACCTGTTTCACTCACCAACCTGCAAGAAGAGATCGATAGGCCGCTCAGCAACCTGGTGCAGGAGCAGCTGTATGAGAACGCCGTGACCATGGTCCGTAACAAAGGCAACCTGGTACCCTTCCGCAACCTCGATACCCTGCGCATTGCCTCCGTTGCGATCGGCGTCGGATCGAACAATGCCTTCCAGCAGACCATGGACAACTATGCGCCTGTTTCTAATTTTACCATCCGCGACCGTTTCGCCCCTGATTCTGCCTTCACGAAGCTGATCACTAAACTGCAGGATCACAACGTGGTGGTGGTCAGCCTGCATGGCTTGAATAACACCCCCTTCAAAGATTTCGGTATCGGCGTCGGTACACGCGCTTTTATCAAATACCTGCAGGAGAGAACCAACAAAAAAGTGATCGTGGCGGTGATGGGCAATCCCTATAGCCTGAAGTATTTTGACAGGAGCAACTGGCTGGTAGCCGGTTATGAAGACAACCAGATTTCCCAAACGGTTGTGCCCCAGGTGTTGTTCGGTGCCCGGTCCGCGAAAGGAAAACTGCCTGTAACGGCTGCTACCACCATCAAAGCAGGTGCTGGCATCGTGACCCCTACCCTCAACCGCCTGAAGTATGGCACGCCGGAAAGCGTGGGCATGAACTCCAAGACCCTGGCGCAGATCGATAACATTGCACTCGAAGCCATTGCCTATGCCGCTACCCCGGGCGCACAGGTGCTGGTGGTAAAGAATGGCACTGTCATTTTCAACAAATCATACGGGTACTATACCTATGATAAAACCAAACCGGTCACCAACAACACGGTTTACGACATCGCTTCGATCACCAAAGTAGCGGCTACCCTGCAGGCCGTCATGTTCCTCAAAGACCAGGGCAAGATCAAACTGGAAGAGAAAGTATCCACCTACCTGCCGGAGCTGAAAGGCACCAACAAGGCCAACCTGATCGTGCGGGATGTGCTCGCGCACCAGTCCGGGCTACGGCCAGGTATACCGCACTGGCAAAAAACACTGGATAAGCTGCAATTGAACCAGACCTTCTATGCCAGCGCCCAGAACGATGTTTTCCCCAACGAAGTGGTCCCTGGCATTTACTCTATCAAGTCAATGGAAGACTCCCTCTGGACCTGGACCGTGCGCTCCCCCCTGCTGGTGAAGCCAAAGAATGCCAAAACCTATGAATACCAGTACAGCGACCTGGGTTTCTATATCCTCAAGCGTATGGCAGAGAAGATGCTCAATCAGCCGCTGAATGAGTTCATGGACCAGAATTTTTATGGCCCGCTGGGATTGAGCACCATGACGTATAACCCTTTGCTCAAGCTCCCGCGCGAGGTCATTGCCCCTACTGAAGACGACAATTACTTCCGCAAAAACCTCATCTGGGGTACGGTGCATGACCAGGGTGCTGCCATGATGGGGGGTGTAGGAGGCCATGCGGGCCTGTTCTCCAACGCCAATGACCTGGCTGTGCTCCTGCAGATGAACCTGCAGAACGGCAACTACGGGGGCCATAAATATTTCAACACCAATGTGGTGACTGATTTTTCAAAGAGGCAGTTTACGACGAGCCGCCGCGGCCTGGGCTGGGACAAACCCGATCCGGATGGCAACGGCCCGACGTCCAACATGGCCTCAGCTACTACGTTTGGCCATACGGGCTTTACCGGCACAGGTGCCTGGGTAGATCCGGAAAACCAACTGATTTACATCTTCCTGTCTAACAGGGTATACCCGGATGCCGGAAACTCCAAACTGGTGAAGTACAACATCCGCACCCGTATACACGATGTGATCTATAAATCAATCGTACCAAAAACTTAATTCGAACAGGATAGTTTGACAAGTGCAGCTCTTGATGGGAGCTGCACTTGTTGTTTCCACAGCTTACTAACATGAAAATCGGAATAGTTTGTTACCCAACCTTCGGAGGAAGCGGGGTGGTAGCCACAGAATTAGGAAAAGAACTGGCGCTCAAAGGGCACCAGGTGCATTTTATCACCTATAGCCAGCCGGCCCGCCTCGACTTTTTTAACGAGAACCTCTTCTACCACGAAGTATACATCCCATCGTACCCGCTCTTCCAGTACCCGCCTTACGAACTGGCACTGGCCAGCAAAATGGTGGACATCGCCCGGTTCGAGAAGTTGGACGTGCTGCACGTGCACTACGCTATACCGCATGCTTCGGCGGCTTACATGGCCAAGCAGATCCTCCGGACCAAAGGGATTCACATCCCGGTGATTACGACGCTGCACGGCACCGACATCACGCTCGTAGGCAAAGACGCTTCTTTTGAGCCTGTCGTTACCTTCAGCATCAACCAGTCGGATGGCGTGACAGCGGTTTCGGAAAGCCTTCGTACGGAAACATACGAGTTCTTCCAGATCGAAAAAAACATAGAAGTGATCCCCAACTTCATTAACCTGGATAAGTTTAAGCGCCAGCGCAAAGAACACTTCCGGATGGCCATCAGCCCGAACGAAGAGAAGTTGCTGGTGCATACCTCTAACTTCCGGGAAGTGAAGCGCGTGGAAGATGTGATCCGGATATTTGCCAAAGTGCACGAACATATCCCCTCCAAACTGCTGCTAGTAGGCGACGGGCCGGACCGCCCCAAAATGGAAAAGCTATGCCGCGACCTCGGGATCTGCAGCGATGTACGCTTTCTGGGCAAACTCGAGGCGGTGGAAGAAGTGCTCTCGATCGCCGACCTTTTCCTGATGCCTTCCGAAAAAGAAAGCTTTGGCCTGGCGGCTCTGGAAGCGATGGCCTGCGAAGTACCGGTGATTTCAACCAATGCAGGAGGTATACCGGAGTTGAATTTGCACGGGGTTACCGGGTTTGTAAGTGAAATCGGCGATGTGGAGGACATGGTTCGGAATGCCCTCTATATACTGGATGATGCCAACCTGCCCACTTTCAAAGCGAACGCCCTGGCCCGCGCCCGGGATTTTGAAATTGAAAAGATCGTGCCGCTCTACGAGCAGTTCTATCAACGCATTATCGACAAGCAATTGGCAGAAATGGGCAATCCGTTATAATATAAGGTGAAACATCAAAAAATCCGGCTGCATCTGATGTGACCGGATTTTTTTATGTCCTATATTTACTCATCTTCCCCCTGGGTGTATACCTGCCCGACCTGATGCTCTGGTTTTTAAAGCGCTCAGGTATAGCCCTTACAGGAATTCTTATAAGCAGAAAAACAGCTGATATGGCCAAGGACCGATATTACATCATCGACTTCGACAGCACCTTTACACAGGTAGAAGCACTGGACGAACTGGGAGAGATCTCACTGGAAGGTGATGAAAACAAAGAACAGATACTGCAGCAGATCCGGGACCTCACCAACGGGGCGATGGACGGGAACAGCTCTTTTACCGAGGGACTGACCAAACGCCTGGCTTTGCTCCGAGCTAACCGCCGGCATCTGAAGCCGCTTATCCAACTCCTGCAGACCAAAGTCTCCGAATCGATCAAACGCAATAAGGAGTTCTTTGAAGCGTATGCGGATAACATCCTGATCGTATCAAGTGGATTCAAGGAATTTATTACCCCTATCGTAACCGAGTATGGCATCAAGGAAGAAAATATTTATGCCAACACCTTCTTCTTTGATGAGCAGGGAAACATCACCGGCTTTGATGAAAACAATCTGCTGAGCCTGGACAAGGGCAAAATAAAACTACTGGAAGAACTGGCGCTGGAAGGCGATGTATACGTGCTGGGCGATGGCTATACCGACTATGAAATAAAGGAGGCCGGACTGGCCAATAAATTCTATGCCTTCACCGAGAATGTGGTGCGGGACAACGTGGTGGCCAAAGCAGAATACGTAGCTCCCAGCCTGGACGAGTTCCTGTACCAGAACAAACTCCCGATGGCGATCTCCTACCCCAAAAACCGGATCCGGGTACTGCTCCTCGAGAACGTCCATCCAAAGGCTGTCGAGCTTTTTAAGCGCGAAGGCTACCAGGTCGAGACCGTAGCGGGTGCTCTGAGTGAAGATGAACTCTGCGAGCGCATCAAAAACGTGTCGGTGCTGGGAATACGCTCCAAAACGCAGGTGACCAAACGCGTGCTGGAGCATGCCAACAAACTCATGTGTGTCGGCGCTTTCTGCATCGGTACCAACCAGATTGACCTGGCCGGCTGCCTGAACGCGGGCGTAGCCGTATTCAATGCGCCTTACAGCAACACCCGCAGTGTGGTGGAACTGGCCATAGGCGAGATCATCATGCTGTGCCGCAACATCGTGGACAAAAGCACGCTCATGCACCAGGGCAAATGGGACAAGTCGGCACAGGGCAGCGTAGAGGTGCGCGACAAAAAGCTGGGTATAATAGGGTATGGCAGCATTGGTTCCCAGCTATCGGTGCTGGCCGAAGCCTTGGGCATGGAAGTGTATTACTACGATGTGATCGAACGATTGCAGCTGGGCAACGCACGCAAGTGCAGTACCCTGAAACAGCTGCTCGAAATAGCCGACATCGTGACACTGCACGTGGATGGCCGCGCCAGCAACAAATCCATGTTTGGGCAGGAGGAGTTTGCGGCGATGAAAGACGGCGCTATTTTCCTCAACCTGAGCCGCGGCCACATCGTGGACCTGCCGGCATTGGTAGAAGCGCTCCGGTCCGGTAAGATACGCGGAGCCGGCGTAGATGTGTTTCCGTATGAGCCGGCTACCAACAACGAGGAGTTTGTGAGTGAGCTACGGGGTATGCCCAATGTCATCCTCACCCCGCACATCGGGGGCAGCACCATTGAAGCGCAGGAAAATATCGGCACTTACGTTCCCAGCCGCATCATGGAGTACATCAACACAGGTAACAGCTACCAGAGCGTCAACTTCCCGAACATCCAGTTGCCGGAGCTCAAAAATGCCCATCGCCTCATCCACATTCACCAAAATGTGCCGGGTGTGCTGGCCAATATCAACAGTGTGCTGGCAGGCCATCATGTCAACATCCTGGGGCAATACCTCAAGACCAATGAGCAGATCGGCTATGTGATCACAGATATTGACAAGCTGTATGACAAAGAAGTGATCGAGGAAATGCGGCATATACCTGCCACCATCAAGTTCAGGATCCTGTACTAATGTAGATAAGGTATAGCCGGCCAAGGCATGTGCAGTAGGTATAGGTATGTCATATAGCAGTAAGCTTCAGGCAGATGACGCAGCTATTTTGAACCCGGGTAGGTGCAGGTATAGAGCTCATAACCGAAGACTACCTGTGCACAACTCGGACAGGTCACGACCTGTCCCTATCAAACCAGCTATACCTACCTAGCTCCCAAACTTTCTAACTCCTAAACTCTCAAACTCCAATGACCAACAAGATCTTCTTTACGCCAGGCCCTTCGGAGCTATACCCTACCGTGCCAGCGCACATGCAGTCGGCGATGGAAAATAAAATCGGAAGTATATCGCACCGCAGCCAGCAGTTCAAGGATATTTATGCGCATGCTGTGGCCGGTCTGCGCCAGTTGCTGCAGCTGCCCGACAACTACGAGGTGCTGTTCCTTTCTTCTGCCAATGAGATCTGGGAGCGTGCCATACAGAACCTGGTACAGGAAGAAAGCTTTCACCTGGTAAATGGCTCTTTCTCGAAGCGCTTTCATGAGATATCCGGTGAGCTGGGCAAGAAAGCAGGCAAGTATGAGGTGCCATTCGGCACAGGCTTTGTGCCGGCAGAGGTAGCTATACCTGACGGGGCGGAGCTTGTAGCGCTCATTCATAACGAGACCAGTTCAGGCGTGTGTATGCCGGCCGAAGAGGTAGCGGCCTACCGGGCAAAAGCCCCGGCGGATGCGCTGATTTTCGTGGATGCCGTGTCCGCACTGCCCCATCCTGCTTTTGATTACAGCCAGGTAGATTCCGTGTATTTTTCGGTTCAGAAATGTTTCGGCCTGCCGGCCGGCCTGGGGGCATGGTTGCTGAACGAGCGCTGCATTGCCAAAGCGGAAGCGTTGCAGGCAGCAGGTGTCACGATCGGTTCTTACCATACAATACCAGCCATGCTTTCCAAAGCAAAGGCCAACCAGACCCAGGAAACTCCCAACGTGCTCAACCTATACCTGCTGGGCAAGGTGGTGGAAGATATGAACAAGCGAGGGATTGACACCATCCGGGAGGAAACCGAGGCAAAAGCCAGGCTGATCTATGACTACCTGGAGCGCAGCGAAAACTTTGAAATAGCAGTCCAGGAACCTGCCCACCGGTCCCCCACCACGATCGTGGCCAATACCAAACTGCCGGCTTCAGAAATAAACAAGCTTCTGTCTCCCTTCGACATGGCAGTAGGCAGCGGCTATGGCAACAACAAAGAATCCCAGATCAGGATCGCCAATTTCCCGGCCCATTCGCTCAGCCAGGTACAAGCACTGATTTACAAGTTAGAGAGTTTGGGAGTTTAGGAGTTGGAAAACCGGGGAGTTTGAAAGGTATAACCTAACTTGATTTAACTTATTTAAATGCATAAGCCTTCTGAGCCTATAGCATCTGCTTTGGATCAGAAGGCTTATACATTTAAGGTGTTTTAACTCCTAAACTCCCAAACTCTCTAACTTAAAAGACTTGCCCGATTTCCTGTTTGAGGTAGGCGATGGCGCGGCCGGTCGGGTCTACTTCTTCGGTAAGTATACTCTCCAGGATGCGCTTGGCCAGGTCGGTGCCTTTTGTTTTGTCAGGCATACCCTGGTACGATTTGTTGATCAGGTTGACAACTTCTTCACGCGCTCTTTTCACCTGCTGCCAGGCCTGGTCGGTCATGTATACCTGCTGCGACATGTTGTGGTTGAACTCATTGCGTATCTCGGTGAGCAAGATACGGTGGTAGTCAGCAGCACTATGGCCCGAACCGCTGACGCGCAGGAGCAGGTTGCTAGGTGTGATGCGCTCGAGCAGCAGCGTAATGCGCTCATAAGCCTGCAGCCGGATGGGCGTGATGACTTCAGCGTTTTTCTGCCGAAGCTCCAGCAGGCGCAGTTTGTAATCCCGCTCCAGATGATTTTTAATCAACAGGTATACGGTGGTCGCCACAATCAGGGCCGGTATCGTTATCTTCAATATATCCAGTACGATTACTGTAGTTTGTTCCATCAGGCGTTGTGTTTAAAATCTAAATATCGGGAAAAATTAATTTATGTCCGCATGAATCATTTGCTTTGGACAGCTGTTTATCTAATACAAGAAAGCAGTCGCAGCATCTTTACGCGGAATTCCGTAACTTGCGTCTCCATTTCAAATTGATATAGACTATGGCAACTGAAACAAAAACTGCACCGATAGCGCTGACTGAAAAAGCACTGCTTGAGGTTAAGAATATAATGCAAGAGAAAAACGTACCGGCTGAATATGGCCTGCGCATTGGCGTACAAGGCGGTGGCTGCTCAGGTATGTCTTACCTGCTGGGCTTCGACAAGGTGAAAGACACCGATGAGGTGTATACCCTGGATGGCCTGAGCCTGATCATGGACAAGAAGCATGCGATGTATGTGCTGGGTATGGAAGTTGACTTCCAGGATGGCCTGAATGCACGTGGTTTTGTTTTCAACAATCCACAGGCAAAAAGCACCTGCGGTTGCGGCAGCTCTTTCTCTGCCTAACAATACCTTCTTTCTCTTTAGTAGAAAGGCAAAGCCCGGCTGTTATGGCCGGGCTTTGTTTGTTTTAGGATTGGAAAAAGTCTTTCAAATAAATTACAATCACAGCTATCAAAAATGCGGCAAGCATTGTTCCAAAAAGTATAGCAAAGG
>NZ_JSYF01000164.1:0-14600 GCF_054824225.1 Pontibacter sp. HJ8 | reverse complement strand
AGAGGCAAATGGATACAGGCCAATATCAGGGTGTCGCTGGTAGTGGATGCAGGAAGGAGGTTGATATAGATCAGCGAAACCAGCATGACACCGCAGATCACTGCTATACTTCTGGGCTGCAGGTTGTTTTTCCATGCAAAGTAAGCTGTCAGGAGTGGCAGGAAGATGAAGCCAATATTCCGGGGGTAAAAGAACTCTTCCTCGATCCGGAACAGGACCGGTATTTTGGCAATAATACCGGCCGTTAAAGCAGTCATTAGCACAAACAGTAACTCCCGGGTGGTACCCCAGTTGATATCATCCGTTTCGTAATTCAGCCTTTCATTCCAGAAATCAGCGAGTGCATTGCCCTTCAATTCCTGATACATTGATGTGAATTCCCGTTTAAAAGGTGCTTTGTTGGTTCTGTATAACCGTTCGAGGTGACCGGGATCGTTCAGATGGGTTAGTATTTCGTTTTTCATGGCGGTTTTGATAGATCTGGAGAGAGTATAAACTGATCCTAAAGCGTTTTTAAGACTTGTATAGGTACAAATCGGATGTTGTCCTCACCGATAGCATCACAATTTGTCAATCATATCGCCCAGGTCGCTCACACCTAACGTGAACATGAAAAGGACTATGCCCAGCGCGATCTTGACTACAAGTGGAAACGAGAAGCCAAACTTCTTCCGGAGGTAGGCATTTGCCGGAGGCAAATAAACCAGCGATATAAGCAGGTAAGCAATTCCCGGTACGGGGTGCACCAGAAACATATTTAAGATGCCGACTGTCAGAACGACTAGACCAAAGATCCAACCGCTTAGATTCCAGATGTCTGGTGTGTTATGCTTTGCTGAATTGTATTCCATGACTTTATCGAATTTTGCTATATATTGAAATTTTTTTTCACTTTTCGTCCTTCAAGGCTTCACTGTCTAACTGCCGGCGAAGGGTGATCCGAAAATACCGACTGCCAGTTCTGCCCAGATGAGAAAGAGCGCTATCAGAATAAGTGCGAGGATGCCGATCCGGTAGTCCATATTCTTCACCTTCCGCATGACCAGCTCACACAGGAGACCAGTGCCTAAAAGCAGAACACCCATAACTATAAAGTCAAATAAACCCCAATTCACTTCATCCGTGAACTGCATGGCAATAAACGGAATGAGTAGTATGAACACTACTGTGAGGATAATGCCGATAAGTCTTCTGTTTTGCGTCATCATATTTTTTATTTTTTGAGTTGAAGTTTTGAAAAAATATTTAATCCTGAATCATTATACATCCATCAGCATAAGCTCGATCTTATCGAACAATTCGCCCACTCCCATGGCTGCCCAGATAATAAAGATGCCCACCAGGATTTTGATTACGCTCATTTTAGGGATGGTGAAACCAATTGTTTTTTGGAGTAGGGCATTAACTGGAAGAAAATAAAGGAGGGAAAGCAGTAAGATGAAAATGCCAAAACCGGGGTCGTTTCCCCAGAAGGTATTCACAAAGCCGATAGCGAAAAAAAGTATTCCAAACAACCAGCTGATGATGGTCAGAGCAGTAGAACCGTCGTTTTTCACCACTTCTCCCTGATATTCGTTTTTGTCCTGCATGATTTTATTTTTTAAAAAGTTAAAAGCAACAAATTCATTTCTGATCAATCCCACATAGTGCCGGCTAAGCCTAATACCGTACCGAGCCACAGCACGATGAGGAATACCACCACGCTTAAGCAGTAAGCCAAAGCGGTTCGCCAGCCGCCCTGGCCGCGCAGCGGATCCATGATATAATAAAACAGGCCACCCAGTGCACCGGCTGCCGGAACCACCAGCAGCGGCCGGATCCACCAAAGCGTTGGCCATTCCGGGGCAGGCTCTCCGGCCCCGATCAGGAAGAAGGAGATCAGGATCAAACCAATCCCCGCGCCCAACAGCATTCGTTTTCGTACCGAAGCTGTATGAATGGGCTGATTATGCAAGTCGCTTTTTTGTGTCATTGCCTTTTAGTATTACTTATTCTGTATTTGATTTTAATTTATGTTTAAAGTACTTTGAGTTACAAAGTGTAAGAATAAAAAAATTTAGCTTCCGTTCCGGTTGTTCAAAATCAGTTGCTCCAGGGCATCCAAATGGCTTTTAAAAGCTTCGCGGCCCCCATCGGTAGCCTGGTAGGTCGTGTTCGGCTTACGACCCACGAATTGTTTTTCCACGCGCAGGTATTCCGCCTCTTCCAGCGCACGCAGGTGGCTGGCCAGGTTGCCGTCCGTTAATTGCAGCGTTTCTTTCAGGGTGTTAAAATCTACTCTTTCTTCCACCATCAGTACCGACATAATGCCTAGCCGCGCCCTGCTTTCGAAGGCTTTATTTATATTTTCAAGGTAATCTTTCACCGGCCTGTTAGCGTTCGTATTTATAATACACCAGCACACCGTAAACTATGTGCAGCACCCCAAACCCCAGCGTCCAGGCTATTAAGCCATACCCTACAAAAAAGCTGGCTGCCAGACCAAGTATGATCTCGAACAGGCCCAGGTACCGGATGTCGCTGAGGGTATACTTGCTGGCGTTCAATAAACCACATCCATAAAATAGAAGCATGACAGGGGCCACCAGGTATAAGAGGTCATGGTAAATCAGTATGGCGCAAAATATCCCACCTGCCGCAACAGGTATAAACAGGTTGACCAACAGACGCTCTGTTTTGCTATCCCAAACACGGTGGCTGTTCTTTTTAGCGTTGCGTGCTGTAAAATAGGTAGCCGAACAGAAGGCAAGTATAAATACAAGCGCTGCTACTGCAACCAGAAACAAAAGATTGTTACTGGTCAGGTCGCTGCCCAGGGTTTGGCTATAGTTTATATTATGCTCTACCAGGTACCATTTTACAACCGCTGCTCCGATGAGCGCAGAAACGCCGGCCGCTACTCCCGAAAGTCCGCTTAGCGAAATAAACCGGGAAGAGCGATCCATGATGTTGCGGATCTCGTGTAGGGTGGCTAGCTGGTCTTGCTGTTGGTTCATAATAAAGTACTTTGTGTTTCAAAGTTAATGAAGGTATACGGAATGTCAAGAAATAGGTGTAAAATATTTTTTATAAGGAAAGTAACAGTCCGCATCGATCACCCGGGTAGAAGGATCCAGAAGAATTTCTAATCCCAGGAATTGAATTTGCCGGGCATTCGAATTAGACAGAGGGCAGCGGTCTGCTTTAGGATAAGGTATAGCACTGGCGTCAATTTCGCTCTAAACCGGCTGAAGGTTGTCGGTTGAAGCTTGCTTTGCTGCTTATCAAATTAGCTATAGAAGTTGACCCATTCAATCTGATTTCAGAAGTGCACCTTAATTGCATTTTAAGTGAAACTGAGAGCCTCATTATTAGCTGGCGAAGGGAAGGGGATTCGATCAATCAGGTATAGGTATGTGCTGAAAGAAGGTAACTAAAATATAGCTTGTTTTTAATATGATATAATTTTAAATTTGAGTGTTTAAACACAAGGTAAGTGTTTGTTTTGTAGCATGTTACCTTTTGTGTAAATTGTCGTAACAACGACCTAATCCAGGAGGTTTTAAGCGCCTTTTTCTTGTCCCATTCTGCGTGTTTGTGGTATTGATTATTGTAAAATTTATACTTACTTTTTCTGGTGTACTTTCCTTTTTGAGATGTAGTATTATTCGGTTATTCCATCATTCAAATACATCTCACCATAAACACTATTCTTAACATGAAAAACTTAAATTTAAGAGCAGGTAAATCTGCTTTTGCAGTAGCTGTTTTGTCCGCCCTCGTGCTGACAGGTTGCGAAAAAGAAACTCTTCCGGAGAGCGAAGGCTTCGTTGTATCACAGGAGACGCAGGCGGCTGCATCACGTGGCGGACAACACTTTGTGGCAAACGAAGTACTGGTGAAGTTCAAATCCGGAGTGGCTGCAAATGCCAGAGCGGCTGCTCTTGCCCGCATCAGTGGTACTGTCAAAGAAAAGATCCATACCAAAGCCATGGAAAGGTTCGGAGATAGAGAAGGCCTGGTGCTGGTACACACGCCCTTGGCTGCACTGGAAGCGATCGGCAAGCTGAAAGGTGCTGAAATTGAGTATGCAGAACCAAACTACATTTATCAGCACAACGCTACTTCCAACGATACCTATTATACCAATGGGTCCCTCTGGGGTATGTATGGAAGCTCCACTTCTCCTGCCAACCAGTATGGCAGCCAGGCAGGTGCGGCTTGGGCCAACAACCATACAGGTTCTTCTTCTGTGGTGATTGGTATCATAGATGAAGGCGTGATGCACAGCCACAGTGACCTGGCGGCCAATATCTGGAAAAACCCGGGAGAGGTAGCTGCTAATGGCGTGGACGATGACGGCAACGGTTACATCGACGACGTGTACGGCTGGGATTTTGACGGTAACAACAACTCTACTTTTGATGGATCGCAGGATGATCACGGTACCCACGTGGCCGGTACCATCGGGGGTGTGGGCGGAAACGGCACAGGGGTAGCCGGGGTAGCCTGGAATGTAAAAATGATCTCTGCCAAGTTCCTGGGCCGCAATGGCGGTACAACTGCCAATGCCATCAAGTCTGTAGACTATCTGACCGACCTGAAGTCGCGCCACAACCTGAACCTGGTAGCCTCCAATAATTCCTGGGGTGGCGGTGGCTTTTCGCAGGCTTTGTATGATGCGATCGAGCGTTCCAACCAGGCGAACATCCTGTTCATAGCAGCTGCAGGCAACGGCGGAAGCGACGGGGTTGGCGACAACAACGATTCTACTCCGCACTACCCATCCAGCTATGCTAATTCCAATATTATCGCGGTAGCTTCTATCACGAGCTCAGGTGCCCGTTCCGGCTTCTCTAACTACGGAGCTTCTTCTGTAGACATTGGTGCACCGGGTTCAGGCATTTACTCTACGTTGCCCTCCAAGAGTGGCACGGCCAGCTATGGCTCCTACAGTGGTACCTCTATGGCAACGCCACACGTAACGGGTGCTGCAGCGCTTTATGCTGCTTCCAATCCGTCCGCTAGTGCTGCTACGATCAAAAATGCGATCATGAGCAGTTCATTGCCTACTTCATCGCTGACCGGCAGATGTATTTCCGGCGGACGACTGAACGTGAGCAATTTCTAGAAACAGATATTTTTGCTAGTGTTAGAATAGAAAAGGCCGCTCATTCGAGCGGCCTTTTTTCATGCTACAGGTTTCAGGATGTTTTTCTTTTGATTCCCCGGGTAGGTGGGGCACTAAGCGGGTCTTCGGGCCAATGGTGTTTGGGGTAGCGGCCACGCAGGTCTTTGCGTACCTCAAAATAACCACTGCTCCAGAAACTGTGGAGATCGCGCGTCACCTGCACCGGCCGTGAAGCCGGGGAGAGCAGGTGGAGGAGGAGCGGCACTTTGCCATTGCCAATGCGAGGGGTCTCGAGCAGCCCAAACACCTCCTGTAAGCGTACCGCCAGGACCGGTACAGCCGGGTCGGTATAATCGAGCGCGATGCGCGAGCCGCTCGGTACATCCAAGTGGGTGGGCGCAAGCCGGTTCATCTCCTGTTGCTGCTCCCAGGAGAGGTTGGAAAGCAGGATATGGTTAAAATCAAGCCGCGCTACCTGATCCATACTTCGGAGTCCTGCCAAGTGGGGCAGTAACCATTCCTCCATGGTCGCAGCCAGCGCTTCATCTGATACATCAGGCCAGTTGCCGGGTTCCAGTTGGTAAAGAAAGGACATGCGCTGCCTGGTGCGGCGGGCTTCCTCTGACCAAGGCAGCCGCTCTATACCTTTCTCCTCAAGCGCCTGTAGCAGTGCAGCCGAAACCAGCTCCGGATCCGGTTTGCCAAGTGGTTTCTCTTCCAGCACCAGTGCGCCGATGCGGGTGATCTGCCGGGCCAGGACCCGTTCGGTCGCTGCATCCCAGCGCACTTCCTGCAGCTCCTCCAGCTGATCGCTGAAGTGCTTTAAAATCTCCTGTCTGGAGAGCGGTGCAGCCAGCAACACGCGTGCCTGGTTACTTATCTCGAGATGCGCTATACCATAAAAATCAGCTTCCCCAAACAGCTCGGTGGACAGAGTAGCTCTTTGTCCGGTGACCAGCCGAACCCGCCCGGAAGACTCCCGTTGTGCCAGCCGGTCGGGATAGGCAAGAGCTGTGAGTATACCTGCTGCATCGGGCTGAAGGATTCCTTTGGGTTCCCGTAAACGCTGGCGCAGATGTTGGGCCTGCTCCCGTACACGGCGTAGCGCATTTTCGTCCGTTGCAAAGCCTGGTGTAGGCGGGCGTTTGCCAGCGAGCATTTCGAGGCGCAGCATCAGGTCGGGCAGGGGATTGCTCCCGGGTACCTGTACCGGCCTGAGTATATCGCGTTCCGAAAGGAGAGCAGCCAGTGCGCAGGCACTCTCTGTAAGCCCCAGTTCACGGCCCCGGATCACGAGGTGCCCCAGGCGGGGCGTCAGGCCGATGGTCGCAATGGCTTTTCCGTGTGGGGTGGCATTGCCGGATGCGTCAATGGCCTCAAGGCGCAGCAGCAGGTCGCGGGCCAGCGCCATGGCTGCGGCAGGAGGGGTATCCAGCCATTGCAGCGCAGCAACATCTTTTATACCCCAAAGCGCCAGTTCCAGGGCCAGACCGCTCAGGTCCGCTTCACAGATTTCCGGGTCTTGGCGGTCCGGGAGTTGCAGCTGATCGGCCGTAGACCAGAGCCTGTAGCAGATCCCCGGGCCCAGTCTGCCGGCCCGGCCACGGCGCTGGTCTGCTGCTGCCCTGGAAACAGGTATAGTAGCCAGCGTGGTAAGGCCGGTGCGGGGAACAAACCTGGGTACCCGCGCATAGCCGCCATCCACTACTATTTTGACCCCTTCTATGGTTAAACTTGTTTCGGCAATACTGGTGGCCAGCACCACTTTCCGCTGCCCGGCAGGCGCAGGCTGTATCGCGGCCAGTTGTTTGGATAAGGCCAGGTCGCCGTGCAGCAGGTGCAGCACGGTAGCGGGTGGTAACCGGTCTTCCAGTTGCTGGGCTACTTTTCGCATTTCACCCATACCGGGCAGAAAAACCAACACATCGCCCTCCGCCTCTTTTGCCAGCGCCTGCCGGATGGCCTTCGGGACCAGGTTGGTGAGCCGCTCGCCCGGACGATTACCGGCTGAAGCAACCTCCGTAGGGGAAAGGTAATGCGTCTCCACCGGGTACTGACGGCCTTCGCTCCGGATAACGGGTGCCTGCAGCCAGTTGCCGACGGTAGTGGCATCCAATGTAGCACTCATGACCAGCAAACGCAGATCAGGGCGCAGGACGGCCTGGGCATCCAGGGCCAGGGCCAGCCCGAGATCGGCCTGCAGGCTTCGCTCATGAAACTCATCAAAAATGACACAAGCAATACCTTCGAGTGCCGGATCTTCCTGCAGCATGCGGGTGAGGATACCTTCTGTCACGACTTCCACACGTGTCTTGGCAGATACGACGTGTTCCATCCGTACCCAGTACCCTACTGTCTGCCCCAGCGGTTCTCCCAGCAGGTCTGCCATGCGTTGTGCCGCTGCACGTGTAGCAAGGCGCCGGGGTTCCAGTACGAGTATCTTGCCATCCTGCCGCCAGTCAGCCTCGAGCAGAGCCAAGGGTACGAGCGTGGTTTTTCCCGCACCGGGAGGCGCCTCCAGCACAGTTCTTGTGTTTGCGGAGAGTGCCTGCATGAGCCGTGGAATCGCTTCTTTAACAGGAAGATCAGGTAAACTGGAAAGTAAGGTAGCGGAAGACATATACCCGCAATTTCAGAATTCTTTCGGAATTAATCGATGTTCAATCGTTTGGAGTGGTCAATCCCACGAAACCTTTTTAAGTGGACTTGTCTGGAAATGTTTCAGGGCCGAAAGCATCCGGGTGCAGTGCTAAATGGGTAGTGTCCTGTCGTCTGGCAGGAGGGTGCCGGCGGCCAGATTCCGCCTGAATTCTCACACGCGCGGGACGCGAGCGAGGGCAGAAGTTGCTTGAACTAAGAACTGCTAATATATACTTTCCGGAAAATGATTTATGAGTAGAAACGGGATATTATGCTATTTCAAAAGAAGAATTAAAATTCCAAACCTTCAATTCTCTTCTTTGATCGTTTCGAAATACTGCAGGGCTTCGGTGTTGCCGACGTTGGCGGCCATTTCCTGGGCGGTCAGGCCGCGGCTGTCGCGGAGGTTTCTGTCGGCTCCTTTTTCCAGCATGAGTTTTACCATGCCATTCCTGCCGAACATGGTGGCAAACATGAGCGCTGTTCCACCACTGCCATTCTGGATGTTGAGGTCTGCGCCGTTCTCGAGCAGCAGGTGCGCAATGTCTTCGTAGCCATGGAAGCATATGCCCATCAGGGCAGTGTTGCCGGCAAAGTCCTGTGCATTGATGTCGGCTTTTGCCTCCAGCAATATTCTGGAAGCCTCCAGTTGGTCGTTATACGTGGCAATGATCAGGGGAGTAAAGCCCCGGGGACCGTGCTCGTTTACATCAACGCCCTCTTCAATGAGTTGTCGCAGCAACATAGTATTTCCCTTTCGGGCGGCATCAAAAAGGATGTCGATCGGATTGGTGGAGTGGAAAGTCATACCGGTATCGTTTAGCAGGATGATCGTTTAGCGTTTAATGCATACGTACGGTGATAAGTACCGGAGGGGCTATTTTAGCCGTCCAGGCACGCAGCTATACCTAAAAACACTTCCTCCAAGCAGCAAGCACTATTCACTTACCTGGTCAAAGAAGCGCACTTTCATGCTGCCGGGGACCAGTTTGAGTCCTTTCGGTATGCCCTGATGCGATTCCTTCATGTGCTCTTTGTACCAAACCCGGTAGCTTTCTTCGTCCGTCCAGGTGGTCATCACCCAGAACTCGTTGCCGTTTTCCTGGGGAGAAAAAACTTTCATCCCTAAAAAACCTTTTTCGCTGTCTACCATGTGTGGCCGGTTGCCGAAAGCTGTTCTTACTTCTGGTGCCATGTCGTTGGCCACTTCAAAGGTGCTGAGTGCTATGTACATACTGCTGTAAATCGATTCTTTTCCCTTCCTGGAAGGGTATGGTGTAAAATTAAATTTAAATGCCGGACGTGGCCCGCGCATGCTTACTGAAGCCGGTGACAGGTATACCGGGCTCCTCACCAGGTATACCTGTTTGCTCCCTTGCTTTGCCGGAGAGATCACTCTCCGGCGTTTTCCATCTTAAAGAAGAGTTTGAAGGTGGTTTCCTTATCCTCTTCGCTGTGTACCTCTATCTCGCCACCGGCATTGCTCATAATACGCTTCACAATGTACAAGCCCATACCCGTGCCTTCTACATGCGAGTGGAAGCGCTTGAACAAGGTAAACATCTTGGTCAGGTTTTCTTCACTGATACCCAGGCCATTGTCTTTGATGGTCAGTACAATGTTATTGCCTTCTATCGCTGACTTCAGAGAGACCTTTGGTTGCCTGTCCGGGGAGCTATACTTGATGGCATTGCTGATGAGGTTGTAGAAGATGCTGTACAGGTTCTTCCTGGAGAAATTGATCTGCGGAGCCTGCGAAAAATCTGTTTCTAGGATCGCCTTCTTTTTCGCGAACTCCTCTTCCAGGCTCAGGTATACCGTGTCGTATACCTGCTGCAGGCTCACCGATTCCGCTTCACCGTCCACATCGCGCTGCACCTTGGCAATATCGGTCAGGTCTTTGATCACGTTCTTAAAGCGCCAGATGGAGTTCTTGATCATATCGAACAGCGGCGCAGTCGGTTCGCCCGGCAATGGCTCCGAATTCTCTATCTGTTCCTCGAGCAGCAGCATCAGTCCTTCAATGTTGGCGATGGGCGATTTCAGGTCATGGGATGCCGTGTAGACGAATGTATCCAGGTCTTCGATTACCCGCAGCAGGTGTTCATTGGTCTGCTGCAGCTCTTCCTGGGCAGCCTTCAGATCCGACAGGTCCATGAAGGAGCCGAGGACCCGGAAAGGCATCTGGTACTCGTTGTACAGAATGTAGGCCCTGTTCGAGACATAGGTATAGGTGCCGTCTTTTTTCAGGAGACGGTATTCCCCGGACCATTGCTCCTTGCCATGATTGATGGCCTTGTTAACGCTGGAAACGACCTGTTCTTTGTCCTCCGGGTGCAGTTTGTCAAACCAGCTGTTTATACCTTCGCCCATCTGGTTTTCATCATAGCCGAGCATATTTTGCAGGCTATCGTTCCACCAGATCGTATTGGTGGCCAGGTCCCAGTCCCACACCACGTCGTTGGTCGCCATGGAAACGAGCCGGAAGCGTTCTTCGCTGGAAGCCAGTTCTCTGGTCCGGTTCTCCACTATTCTTTCCAGCTCGTTGTTGAGTCTGACCAGCTTTTCTTCAGCTTCCTTCAGGTCTTCGTAGGCCTTGAGTATCTTATCTTCGCTGTTTTTCTTTTCTGTGATATCGGCCATGGTCACGGTTAGGCCCTCCGACATTCTGACGGCCGCTATCTCATACCAGGCTTTCTCCCCGTTTATCTCCAGCCTTTGCTCCATGTGCAGTGGTTTGCCGGTTTCGACCACCTCGACATACTTTTTGAAGAGGCCGCTCTTGCGCAGGAAAGGCATCGTAGACATCACGCTGGTATGCAGGAGGTTGGCGCTGGTAGCACCGAATAATTCTTCTGTTTTGCTGTTGAGCAGGGTCCAGTTGAAATCCATTATTTCGTTGCGGTCATCGCGCACGGCCTGGAAGGCCATGATGCTGTGCAGGGAACTGTTGAGTACGCCCTGCACGACACTGCTCAGCGTTTTAAGGGTGGTTACATCGACAAAGCTGAGCACGACACCGTCTTTGTTCCCGTCGCGTTTCAGGTATGGGATGATGCGCATAAGAAAACAGCGGCCATCGTTTGTCTCTACTTCCTGCTCCACTTCCACCGATGTATTGTTCACCCGCTGAATATCCTCGGTGAGACGGGCGTATTTCAGGTTGTGGGAGATGTGATGGACCGGCCGGCCAATATCCGCACTCAGAATATTGATCAGGCCCTCTACGGACGGCGTATACTTGCGGATCGTCAGGTTATAATCGATGAAGAGCTGGCCGATGTTGGAGCTGCGGAAGAAGTTGTCGAGGTCTTCATTGAGCTCCTGCAGCTCTTTGATCTTGAGCTGGTGCTCGGAGTTGACGGTATGGAGTTCTTCGTTGAGCGACTGCATCTCTTCGTTGGAACTCTGCAGTTCTTCATTGGAAGACATGAGTTCCTCGTTGCTCGACTGCAGCTCCTCGTTGGCAGTGCTGAGATCCTGTACGGTCATCTGCAGGTTGTCGCGCGTCTCATTGAGTTCCATTTCCAGCATCGCAAGCTGCTGGAAATAGTCCGAATCAGAAACAACGGACAGATCCGACACTCTGGGAACAGGAGAAACCTGGCCCATTTCCTGCAGGAGCACCAGGATGACCTTGGGCTGCCCTTTTTCGATGATGACAGGGCGTATGGACACATGGATCATCTTTTCCTGTTTCCCGAACTTCACCGCAACCTGCCGCGCGACGACATTGCGGTTCTGTTTGAGGGCTTTGCGGATGCCGACACTCAGCGTCACCGCCAGTTCTTCGGGCACCATCTTGATCAGGTTGAAGTGCAGGCGCCTATCCGGAAATTTGAGAAAGCGATTGATGTCGCCTATGCCGTGCAGCAGCTGGTACGATTCGTCCACATACAGGCCGGTCACTTTGAAGTCCTCGGCCAGGGCATCCATGAAGGTATCGTTGTAGCGGTTCAGTTGGTTGGCTTTGTACTGGCTCGCCTGGCTGATCTGGGTGAGGCCGGATGCATAATCAGTGATCCCGTATTTCTGCTGCATGCCCCGGCTTTCCTTGATCTTGCGGAACAGCTTCCATTTGCGGTCTTCCTCCTCAAAGTATTCTTTCAGTTCGCCTATGTGCTCGCTCGGTCCCAACATCAGGTAGCCCTTCGGATTGAGGGCATAGGGGAAGAGGGAGAGCACCTTATGCTGCAGGACAGGGTTGAGGTAGATGAGCATGTTGCGGCAGGTGATCAGGTCGATCTTGCTGAAAGGCGGATCTTTCTGCAGGTCGTGCTGGGCAAAGATCACCAGCTTCCGTATCTCATCATTTACCAGGTATTTGTTTCCGCTTTGAAGGAAAAAGCGGTCCAGGCGTTCCGGTGTCAGGTATTTGGCAATAGAAGCCTGATAGAGCCCTTTGGAAGCCTGGCGCAGGGCCCGCTGGTCTATGTCCGTGGCAAAGAGCTTCACATCCGGAGTGCGTCCCAGTTTGTCAAATGCTTCAAAGAACAGCATGGCCAGGGAATACACTTCTTCACCGGTGCTGCAGGCGGCCACCCATACCTTCACCGTTTCGTCCTTTTCCTTGCTGGCTATTATCTCCGGGATCACCTGAAGTTCGAGCAGCCGGAATGCCTCAGGATCCCGGAAAAAACTGGTCACATTGATAAAGAACTCCTGGCAAAGCAGTTTGATCTCAGCCGGATTTTCATGCAGAAAGGTCAGGTACTCTTTTGTGGTATCCACCTTCAGGTGATCCATCCGTTTTTGTATCCGGCGCCGGATCGTGCCCTGCTTGTAATTGGTGAAATCAGTCTGGGTATGGGTACAAACCAGGTCCAGTATTTCCTGCAGAATGCTTTCTTCTTCTTCAGGATTATGCATTCCGTCCTCCTCCAGCAGAGACTTCAGCAAAGGCGTTCTGCGCGTATACTCAATGATCTCATCCGACATCAGGTCTGCCGGAAGCACAAAATCCACATTGCCAGTGTCGATGGCGCTGCGGGGCATGCCGTCGAACTTGGCTGTGGCCGGATCTTGTACCACCACCAGGCCGCCGGCCTGTTTGATCGCCCGGACCCCTTTGCTGCCATCCGTACCGGTACCGGATAGGACGATACCGATGCCGTACTGTCCGCGGTCTTTCGCCAGCGACTCAAAGAAGACATCGATGGCAAAGTTCGGCTCGCGGTTGCGTGGTTTCTCGGAAAGGCGCAGCCGGCCGTTCAGGATAGTAAGTTGTTTGCCGCTGGGCAGTACATACACGCAGTTGGGCCGGGTGAACATATTGTCCTCGGCCTCCTGCACCTGCATGCGGGTATGCTTGGTGAGCAACTCGGCCATCAGGCTTTTGTGATCAGGGGACAGGTGCTGTATGATCACAAATGAAAAGCTCGAGTTACTCGGAAAATGGTCAAATAGCTTGTGAATGGCCTCCAATCCGCCCGCAGATGCGCCGATACCTACCAGATAGTGGTCAGCGAGCCTGGTCGATGATTTGATTTTGGGTGCCTTTATGGGTGATTGCGACATGCGTGGTGTTCGGGAACTTTACTGATAATAATCTTAATACTTCTTTCTGATAATCTTCTCCAGCACAGCGCTTCGTAGCGCCTCGGCTGCTTCCACTTCTTCTTCGTGCCAGGGCAGCGAAGTATGCTTAACGGTTTCCTGGTAAGTTGCAAAGGAATTCCGGGGGTGATAGTTCTTTCCATTGGGCTCTATCTGGATGGCATTGTTCGGGTCGCCGCCCCAGTTTACGGTTTGAAGCACTTCCTCCCGGAAGCCGAGGATATACTCTCCCTGCTCCGAATTGATGGCCAGGGCGATCAGGCCGCTGGCCACGTCTTTGTAGTCTTTGCTGTGCTGGTAGTGCCGGGGCAGGGTATTCGTAACAAAAAGTCCTTCCGTTTTGTTGCGCCGTAGCCAGGATACCAGCTCTTTGATTTCCTGTTTGCTGGGTGGATTGCCGCTTGTATGCACCCCATCATACACAATGGCTGCGCCCGTGAGGTTGAGAAGTTCCTGTAATTTGGTTGGGCCGTTCAGCAAGCTATCTTCAAAACTGCTGCTGTTGTAGAGCTGCTCGAGGAGACGGGCATGTACACCGCGCAGCTGCGCCTGCAGCGTAATGGTCTTTTCTTTTTCTTTAGCGGCCAGTTGGGCCGAAATGATCGTGTTGAGCAGCTCCATCGCCGTACGCGTCTCGTAAGCGGGATACTTGGCCGTTTTATGGTGGCAGGAGATGAGTCCCCACAACTGGTTTTCGATAATGATGGGCAGCGACATCGAAGCCGTAATGTTGAGGTTGGCCAGGTATTCCAGGTGCACGACCGCGACGCTGCGCAGGTTGCAGTCCGACAGGTCGGTGAAGCGTTGCGTGAGCGGATTGACGATCGGGATCAGGCGTACGGGCTGATAATTCCGGGTAGGGATGAGGCGGTAGGGATTTTTGAAGTACAGGTCCCGTGCCTGCTTGGGTACATCCGATGCAGGGAAGCGGAGGCCCATGTAGTCGCTCATATCTGCCTCTCTGGCCTGCCCGATCACGGTGCCGTTCCACTGCGGATCAAACTGGTAGACCAGTACGCGGTCAAATCCGGTGAATTTTTTGAGTTCCTGGGCTGCAATTCGTGCGATCTCCTCGGTTGTTTCTGCCTGTTTGAGCAAAGACGTAATGTATCGGATCTGCTGGTAAAAGCCAACGAACGTTTGCTGTGCGGCATCCTTGTTTTCTTCCAGTTCCAGCAGGATATAACTTTCCTGGGGGTGAATCAGGGCCGTGAAAGAGATCTCCTTTCCCTGAATCTGAAAAGGGAGTGTGAACGGGATCTTATCCTGGCTATACTGGTCGTTGAATTTCTGA
>NZ_JSYF01000163.1:0-13458 GCF_054824225.1 Pontibacter sp. HJ8 | reverse complement strand
AAAGTAGAGGCAGGGAAACCTGCTGCATTGATCAGGTTGGCGCGGGTATAAGGCTCCCAGGCGTAGCGTACATACTTTGGTTCCGGCACTTGCTCCGAAGATACCAATACTTTGTTGCGGCGGATAGCGGCCGTCGCTTTTCTGAAAACCATGTCCTTGCCCGCTACTTCAAAGCCACGCAACACCTGCTGATCGCTGGTCTGCAAACCTCTGTTAAAGTCAAACGTGCAGATCGCCTGGTTTCCCGAAAACTGAACTTCTTTGAATAAGGGGCCACTGTATACCTGCCGCTGCTGATACGTTTTGGCAAGGGCCCAGGCAGCCAGCCGTTCGCCCACCTGCCGCTTCTGCGTCGGGTGCACATCCTGCGGATCGCCCAGGTCAGTCGTTACGGCCATACCTGTATTTCCGATCTGCGTGAGCAAGGTGCGCTGGCTGTCCCGGAAGTGCGGCCAGCTCGGGCGGTTTATACTCGAAAGCTGGGTATAGTAGAACGGGAAATCATAGCCCCACTTTTCGCGCCAGCTGCGCACCAGTGTTTTAAACAATTCTTCGTGCAGTTCGATGTTGTGCGCATTGCTCTCTCCCTGGTACCAGATTACGCCTTTGATGGGAAACGAGGTGAGCGGCGCAATGCCCGCTTCGTAGTTGTAGGCCGGCTCGTAGGGATGGCGTTGCTTGGCCACTTTGGACTTTTGGACGTTCAGCCCTGCCCGCTCTCTGGCCCAGCCCATGACCAGGTCGGAGTTGCGCCAGTTGTGCAGGATATCGACCAGTTGCGGATGGTGCTCCAGGGTATAGCGGTCTATCCAGGACTCTGTCGTAGAGCCGCCAACAGCTACCTGTAGCAGCCCGATGGGCACGTTGAGCTGCTGCTGCAGTTGTTTGCCGAAGTAGTAGGCCACCGCAGAAAAGTCTTTTGCCGAAACGGAATCGCAGAGCTGCCAGGAACCTGTGAAATACTGCAATTGATTTACCTGCCGGAGCGTGACCGAGTCCCAGGCAGCATTATTGGTTTCTGCAACCGGTTTGAGGTGGAACAGGCGGATGGAGGAGGCCTGCTGTGCGGCCTGCATTTCATCTTTTGCCTGCTGCGCTGCCTTCAGCGGAAATTCCATGTTCGACTGCCCGGAGCACAGCCATACCTCTCCTACCAGGATGTCCTGCACTTGTATACTTTTGGCAGCTGTACTTACTTCCAGTTGATAAGGGCCTCCCGCCTTCATCGGAGGAAGCAGGGCTTTCCAGCGGCCCTGCGCATTTGCCTGGGTTTTTACGGATTGATTGCCCAACCGTACGGTCACCTCTTCGCCGGCATCGGCTATACCTTGCACCGGAACGGGCATTTTCTGCTGCAGCACCATGTGGTCTGCAAAAACAGGCGCCAGCCGGAGGCCGCCATACCTGCCGGTCAAGTGTCCGGCAATAGTAGTTGCTATGATACCGGCCCCTTCGGCTGTCGGATGCAGCTCGTCCGGAAACAGATCGGGGCGGGCATACAAGGGACTATGAAGATCGATCAATTCAACCTTTCTGTTTTCTGCAATTACAGGTATAAGCGCCTGGATCTGCCAGTACCAATCGCGGGTACCGGACTTAAAGCGGGGGTGCCCTGAAAAAATGGGCGTGAGACGGGAGATCAGGATACGGACCTTCGGATTCACGGCACGCAGCGTGTCGATCAGGTGATAATAATCCGCTGCAAACTCATCGCGGTAATTCGGCCAGTTGCGCGGATCGGTATCGTTGAGCCCCAGGTGGATGATGGCAACATCCGGTTTGTAGGCGATCGCATCCTTATACTGCTGCGTTTTGGTGTAGGGCCGGTGCCCTTTGCGTAGCAGCGTTGCGCCACTCAGCCCGAAATTGGCTACTTCGTAGGTGGAGCCGATCAGTTGCTGGAGTTGCGCCGGGTAGGACTTCTGCTCCCGGTCCGGTATAGTGTAGCCGTAGGTCACTGAATTTCCGATGCAGGCCACTTTCAGCTTGACCGGGTTTTGACGCGCCCAGGCAGGTATAGCAAGCAGGCAGGCAAAAAGGAATAGTATGAATCGGGTCATAGGTAAACTAAATAAAACACACCCGTCAGGCTAGAAGACCTGGCGGGTGTGGCACTTTCATCTGATTATCGGATAACCTCCTCTACAGGTATGCGGACGAAGTAAAGGTCTTTCACCCCTTCATACAGGATGCCGATGGTGTTGTCGTCGATTTTTGTCAGAGCAGAATAACCGTAGGTGCCGCGCTCATCCAGCAGCAGCTGGCTGGCAGGTTGCCAGGTCTCTCCCAGATCCAGGCTGGCTTTCAGGGTAATGTTGTAGCGGCCGGAAGGCGTGTCGGGATTGCTGAAGAAGAGGACTTCCTGCTGCCCGTTTTTGGTATTGACCTTCGCCTTGATCAGACTGCCCATGCAGACCGGATCAGGCAAGGCGCTGTAGGAGGTGTGGTGCTCTACCCAGCTGCTGCCCAGGTCGGTAGTGGTGGCTACAGAACGGAAGCGTCCGCGGTTGTCGCGCATGTTGAGCATGAGTGTACCGGGAGTAGTTTCCACGACCTGGCTTTCGGTGGTGTTGGACTTGGCGCCAATACCGCTCTTCCAGCTGGCGCCCTGGTCCTCGCTGTAAATGATGGCAGAATGCGGCATCCCTTTTTCGTCCCAGTACTGCGACGGGAATACCAGTTTGCCATTCTGCATGGCAATGCCGTTTCCGGGTCCGTTGAAATAAATGTTCCAGGCCGGGTTCTTGATCTGCTCGGTGATGCTGTAGGGTTCGGACCAGGTCTGCCCGTCATCGTCGCTGCTCACCAGCACAAACTGCCCGGTCTCGTCCGGCGACAACCCGGGCTTTGAACCGGCGATGGACCGGTTTCCTTTGCTCCACAAGGCGGCTACCCAGATCTTTTTTGTCACCGGGTCGAATAATACCGACGGATCCCCGATGCCGTTGTTTTCGTGCGGGGCACCCATGTCCATGATGATCTTCATAGGCTCCCAGGTTTTGCCGCCGTCTTTACTGCGGCTCATGCCGACATCGATGTTTGCCGGCAGGTCCCGGGAATTGTCGTAGCGGATGTCATACACGGCGATCAGCGTCCCTTGGTCGGTGGTGGCTATACCTGGAATGCGGTAGGTATCCACCCCCTCGTCCCCGGCTTTGCGCAGGGCAACCCCCATCCGCTTGGCGTATACGGATTTGTCTTCCGTCACTGGCCAGGCTTTGTTGGCTGCATCCACCAGTTGTGCGCAGTGCAGCTCTATCTTGTTATCCGGGTTGGCCGTCTCTTTGAGGGTGGCACTCAGCCAGATGTAGTGCTTGCCGGGCTTCATCCGGAGGTTGACAGGTATAGCAAACGCTTCTGTGGAAGGACGGATGGATGCGATCGGCTCTGCCGCTTTAAACAAAGGCTCCGAACCCGTGAAGTATACCTCCAGCTTCTCGACATCCTGCAGCGCCGTTTTGTTCAGGCTGCTTTGTATACCCTGGTACGTCACCCCGTCTGTTCCTGCCGGCACATAGACCGTGATGCGGAGCAGCGGATTCGTTGCCACGCCTTTGAGCACAGGTATAGCCGGGGCAGTACTGGAGATGCGGATCCCTTCGGATGCCGCCGGGTATACCTTGCTGGAGCAACTGACACTGCTCCACATTACCAGGAGCAGGCAGCACAATACATCAATCGTCTTCATCATAAAAAAACCTGTCACATCCGGTCGCGTCTCAAATCCTGTTCTCAGAATATCTCTTCGCTGACCTTGTGTTTATTCGTATTTATTTTGTTCGATTGATCTTCCCGGTATACCGTCAGATCATCGATATCTTTTTTGTCACTGCCAAACAACAGGCTGAACACATACCCGAACACGACGCAACTTACCAAGCCGGTGAAGGCATAGAGGAGCAGGTTGATGTTCGTGTACTGGCTGATATAAAACTGCACGAGGCCACTCAGCAGGAGACCAGTAATCGCTCCCCTGGCATTTGCCCGCTTGGTAAAGATGCCCAGCACGAACAGACCGCCCAGGCCGCCGGTAAACAGACCCAGTATCAAATTAAACTGGTCCCAGAGGGAGGAAATGCCCCATTGTGCCATCACCAGGGCCAGGGAAGTACCCAGTATACCGATCACCATGGTGAGCACCTTGGCAGCCGTCAGGTAGCTTCTCTCCGATTTATGAGGCGAGAACTTCCGGTAAAAGTCTGTAACCAGGGCAGTGGTTACGGAGTTCATGCTGCTGCTGAGCGTAGACATGGCGGCGGCAAACACTGCCGCAATCAGCAGGCCCGTTACCCCGGCAGGCAGCTCTGACACAATGTACCAGGGGAAGATCGCATCCTGGCTTTGCAGCTGGTAGTTTACTTGTTCGGGGTGCTCTTTAAAGAACAGGTAGAGCATGGTACCGATCGAGAAAAAGATCAGGGCGGAAGGCAGGGCCATCCAGGCACCCAGGCGCATGCTGCGTTTCGATGCAGCCTCGTCGCGTGTGGTCAGGTATTTCTGCACCACCGACTGATCGGCGCCATACGTGATCACGTTGATGGCCAGGCCGCCCAGCAGCACCACCCACAGCGTTGGTTCATTGAAGCTAAGCGTGGTGTTGAGAATTTCTAATTTGCCGTTTTCCTGGATCGTATGCCACATGGTGGCGACATCGCTTTCCAGCTGCAACGGGATCATCACGAGGCACACCAGCGCTCCGCCCAGCAGGATCACGACCTGCACCACATCCGTCCAGACCACGGCTTCAATCCCGCCTTTCATGGTATAAAAGATGGTGATCAGGCCCATGAGCAGAATGCACACGTTCACATTCACACCCGTTACCAGCGTCAGCGCCAGGCTAGGCAGCAGCAGCACGATGGCCAGGCGGCCCAGTTGCAGCATGATGTACAGCATAGACGCCATGGCTCGGGCCGCATAGTTAAAGCGCAGTTCCAGGTACTCGTAGGCCGACGTGATCCGCAGCCTCCGGTAGAAAGGTATGAAATAGGTGGTGATAATCGGAATCACCAGGATGATGGTGAGCTGCAGGATAAAATAACTCCAGTTGGTGGCGTAGGTCTTGGCCGGAATCGACATGAAGGTAATGGCGCTCAGCTGAGTGCCGTAAATGCTCAGGCCGGCTGCCCAACCCGGAATGCGCTGCCCGCCGCGGAAGTAATCGTCGGTGGTGTCTTGTTTTTTGGAAGACCACAGGCCAATGACTACCATCAGCACCAGGTAGACGAATACCACCAGGTAGTCGAGCCAGGCAAAATACTGCTTCGGTACCAGGCTCCCTTTCAGCACATCCGGGGTGCGTACGCCCGGCCTGATCTCACCGGAAGAAATCAGGATGTCGTTGTCCCACCTGGTTGCAAACGTGGTGACCGGCGCATAAGGCAGCGCGTCGGTTTTTGTCCAGGAATCGGTTACGGTATTGTAGAGGTATACATCTTTGCTGAACCCCTCGTGCACGGTCTGCAGTTTAAGCTTTTCGGCCTGCAACTGCTGCTTTTCCGTTTCATCCGTGGCTTTGGCGATGGCCGCATTCAGCTGCTCGATCTGTGTGAAGACCTGCCCGTTGTCACCGCCGAACACCAGGATATAGTTGGCGCCGGTCGGAACGCCGGTTGCGGCCGAAAGTGTGGTTTTCTTTCCTTCGCCATCCGAAATAGCATGCAGCTGCTTCCACTCATTTTTTTTCGGATCAAAGCGGAAGGTGTTTCCATGCAGCTGGCTGACACCGGACGGGGATTGCGTTCTGCCCCCGATCAGGTATAGCGCGGGGTACTCACCGTTTGACTGCACGACGGCCACCGCATGCGACAGGGCCGTTGGCATATCCGGCAGTTTTTTCCAGCCGCCGGCAGGAGAAGCCACGTCAAGACGATACAATCCGGCAGAGGCTCCGCCGGTCGTTTCGCCACCGGCAACATATACCTGGCTGCCTACTACGGCCGCGGCCGCATTGGTCAGGGGTAGCGGCAGGTCAGGCAGCTGTGCTACGGCTACTTCTTTTGTGGCAGGGCTCCACTGCAGCAGCTGTACCGTTTTTTGGATACCCTGCTCGTTTTCACCACCTATACTCAGAACGCCTTTGTCGGTAGTGACGCTGGCGCTGTAGCCCAGGGGCTCAGGAAGCCGGAACGATTCTGTATGCCAGGTATAGTTTCCTTTTTCATCTTTCAGCAAAACGAAGATATCCGGCCAGTACTTCTTTTTGCCGCCCTCCCAGGGCAAGCCTTCCGGAAAATTGGCGCCACCGGCCACGAGCAGGGCGTTGTTGTGCACGCCACCCGCTGCTCCGGCCAGCCCTGGTTGCAGTGCCTGACCCGGTGCAGCCGGTAAGCTGGCTGCAACAGACCATTGCATGCTGTTAGACTCGGGTTGTTGGGCTTGGCTTCCTGATACAGCCCAGAAAATCAGTAGTAAGGTAAGGATATGCTTCATCAGGCTGCATTATACAGGTTTTAATTCAGAGGACCGTGAACAAAATTCACTGAATCCCAGCGCAGCAACATCTGCGCTAAAAGACTGGAACTGTGCCTGGCTCATGTTGCGTACCGGCAAGCGGAATTCGCCGCAGTCCAGCCCCAGCAATTTCATATAGGCCTTCCCCGTAGCGATACCGCCATACTTACCCAGTAGCCGGATCATGTCGATCGACTGCTGTTGCAGCTTACGGGCAGCTTCCTGGTCTCCTTGATTATAAGCTTCGATTAGGGCCGTATACAGAGGGGCCGCATAGTTATAGGTACTTCCGACGCCGCCTTTTGCTCCCAGCACCAGTGCCGACAGCAGGTTTTCGTCTCTACCCCAAAGCATATCATACCTGCCGTTTTCGAACTGCAGGCAGGAGAGATAATCCATGAAATCTTCGTGCGTATACTTGATGCCGGCAAAGTTCGGGATCTGCCCGTTCACTTCCTGCAGCAGGTCGATCATCTGGAAGTTAACCCCCGTCAGCACAGGGATGTGATAGTAGTAGAAAGGCATACCCGGCACGGCATCTGCTACCGCTTGACAGCAGGCAGCCAGCATTTGCACACTGGCCGGCTTGAAATAAGAAGGGCCCGTAAACGATACGGCGTGCAGACCGATATGCTGGGCGTGCTGTGCCAGCTCGATGGCATCGGCCAGGCAGGTGCCCCCTACCAGGGTGATCACTTTGAAGGCTGTATCTCCTTTGGTGACGGCGGCCCAGGCTTCGGCTACCTTTTTCTTTTCCTCCAGCGTCAGCGATACCCCCTCTCCGGTAGATCCGCAGATAAAGGCGCCGGTGTTGCCGTTTGTTTTCAACAGGTTGTGATAGGCCGGAATCAACGCCAGGTTCAGGCTACCATCCGGATGCATGGGCGTAAACGGCGCTGCAATGAGGCCGTGTATGTGTTCAATCTTCATTCAGGTAAAATTAATCAAATGTATAATCGGATTGCGTAATTAGGTAGTTTACATAATTCTGCTGTTCCGAACAAGCTTGCCTCATCCGGAACAGCAGAAGGTTATACCTCAAGTTCAGCTTAATAACCCGGTGTCTGGGTCAGTTTCGGATCAGAGTTCAGCATGCCTACCGAAATTGGCAGCAGCAGCTTGTACTCTTGTCCCGGTGCCAGGTATACCGGGTCCACGTAGGCGAACACCCACTCGTTGCCGGCCCTGCGGAGCGACCACCAGCGCTTGCCTTCCCCGATGAACTCCCGCAGGTTCTCTTCCAGGATGGCGCGCATGTTTTCCTGCTGGCTTCCGTTGATATAAGGGATGAAGTTGTTCTTGTAAGCCCGCTGGCGGACCAGGTTTATTTCAACAGAAGGGTCGAGGCCTTGTTTGGTTTTGGCTTCGGCCAGCATCAGCACCACCTCTGCAAACCGGTACACCGGAAAGTCCACGTCATACAGCTGTGCGCCGGCATCGGGCCGCCCTACAAACTTGGTCAGCATCACAGCGGCTGGCGAGTATGTTGGCGGATTGTTGCGGTACATCACCTGGAAAGTCGTCGCCATGCGGGTGTCCTTCGCATCGCTCAGTTTCTGGATCATATTTCCTGAAAAGCCAACCCGGCTGGCACCCGCTACAAACGGATACGCCGACGCCACCGTTCTCGGGTTGGTAAGCGGATCCAGCAGCAACGTGCCGGCCTGGGTGGTGTTCACACGGAAATTGGTATACACACCCGCGGTTGCCTCGCTTTTTTCGTAGCTGATGGCAAAAATAACCTCCTTGTTGTTGGCCTCCCGTGCCGGGTTAAAGATGTCGGCATAGTTTTCGATCAAGCCCAAGCCGCCTATAGTGGCAACTTCTTCAAGTGCCTGTTGCGCGGTCGCAAAATCAGCGTTGCCGCCGCCCTGGTGCGTGCCCGACCACAGGAACACATCCCCTTTCAGGGTCAGGGTAGCTGCGCGGTTCCAGTAGATGTGCTTGGTGGTGGACGTGAACCCGGCCGAGAACGTGTTGTCGCCATTAAAGAGCGCCATCGACTGCTCCAGGTCAGCTTTTACCTGCGCCATCACGGCTTCCGGCGTTGCTCGCTCCCGGTACAGGTCAGCCAGGCCTTTCACTTCCGTAACAGGCTCCGTGGTCAGCGGAACGCCACCCCAGGTCTTGAGCATGGTATAGTAGACGTACGCGCGCAGGCCGTGCATTTCGGCCAGTACCCGGTTGCGCTGCCCCTCCGGTACTTGGGTTTGCGGGAACACCTTGATGATGGTATTGATCTTGTCGAGCAGTCCGTAGAATCCGGCCCAGTTACTGGCAGGCACGATGTTGGCGCTGATGTTGTGCGTGTAGTAATTCCGCAGCCCCTCATCTTCCGATTCGGTGAAAAGGCCGTCGGCCCACGTTTCTGAGCGCATCTCACCGAGCAGGAACAAGTTGTTATGGTATGCGCGGAACGAGCCGTACACGCCGTAGTACAAGGTCATAGCGGCGTTGGGGTCTTTGAGGATCAGATCCCGGTTAAGCTCTGTTTGTGGTTTCACCTCATCGAGCTGTTCGCTGCAACTTGTAGCACCCAGCACCAGCGAAAACCCGAGCACATATTTTAAAGTGGATAAATAACGATTCATATCTGTTGATAAGTTAAGCCTGATTAAAGTGTCACGTTCAAACCGGTGGTGATGGTGCGCGGCAGCGGGAACCTGCCCACATCGTTGCCGCCCAACTCTGGGAAGGTGCCGCTGTAGCCGGTGAAATATACCAGGTTAGTACCCGTCACGTGCAGGCGCAGTCCCTGTATCTTGTCTTTCAATAGGCCCTGCAGGAACGCCTGTGGCACCTCGTAGCTCAGCGTGATTTCCCTTAAGGCCAGGTAATCGCCTTTCTCGTAGAAGTTGGCAAACGAGGTAGAGCCGCCACCTGCATCCTGGAAGTAGTTACGACCATAGTTAGCCCAGTAGTAGCGCGGCAAGGTACCGTTCGGATTCTCCGGGTGCCAGGTGTCTTTCACATCGACCGGACCGTTCTGCGAGCCCTGCACCTGCGACAAACCGCGAAGCTTGGCGTGGTTGAGGATCATGTGGCCCATGGCAAAGTCGAATTGAGAGTACAGGCTGAAGCCTTTCCAGCTGACGCTGGTGCCGAAACCGCCCTGAATGGTAGGAGTAGTTCGGCCTACAGATACGCGGTCACGGAAGTCGATCGTGTCGTTCTGGTCCAGGTCGCGCCAGCGGGCATCACCCAGCAACTTCACTTTCTTATCGCGGTAAGGCAGGTAAGCGTTGTAGAGGTTGGCATCTGCTTCCAGGTCCGCATCGGTCAGGTACAGGCCGTCGTAGATCGGAGCCCAGATCTCGTCCAGGCCAACGCGCTTGCCTTCCTGCAGGCCACCTACGTGCACCACTTTGCCGGAAGCCGGGTCGTATACCTGGAATGTGCTCTGGCGGTTGTTTTCCAGTCCGTTGTCCGGCAGCTTTTTGGCGTAGTTTTTCACGTGGAAGAAGTTGGCGCTTACATCCCAGCTAAAGCCTTCAGGCTCCACCGGACGAATCACGTTCACTCTCATCTCCAGTTCCACGCCGCGGTTCTGCAACTGCCCCAGGTTGGTGGTAAAGCTGCTGTAACCGGTCCAGCCCGGAATACCCAGCGACGTGATTTTGTCGTAGATATCGCGGATAAAGTAATCGCCGATAAAGGTCACGCGGTTGTCGAGCAGCCCCATGTCCAGACCGAAGTTCAGCGACGAAGCGCGCTCCCATTGCAGGGCCGTGTTGAGCAGGAAGTTGGGCGCGAATCCGGCGTTGCCACCGTAAATACCGGTGCTGCCGTAGGTAGCGGCCGTGGCAAAATCAGTCAACGGCTCGATGCTGCCGTTCTGGCCCCAGCTCACACGTGGCTTCAGTACATTGATGTAATCGCTCAGGAACGAGTTGCTGAAGAAAGCTTCGTTGTGCAGGTTCCAGCCAGCTGAAATACCCGGGAACAGGCCGTAGCGGTTGTCAGCCAGGCGCGAAGAACCGTCGTAACGCATGTTCACGTTCAGCAGGAAGCGCGAGTCGTAGTCGTAGGTAAAGCGGCCGATACCGGACACCAGGCGGTTCCAGGAGTAAAAACCGGAATACGGGATACCCACCGCTTCGGTCGATGCCGACAGGTAAGGAATAAAGTCAGTAGAAGCACCCCGGCCTGCCGCTCTGTACTCAGAAAAACGGCTATCGAAAAACTCACCACCGCCCAGTACGCTCACCGTGTGTTTGCCAAAGGTGTTGTCGTACTGCAGGAACGCGTTGTAGGAATGCTGGTTAGCCTGCGGCAGCGCAAACGCAGCATTTCGGGTCGCAACCATCGCACCACCGGTGCCGTTCTGGTACGCTTTGGTAAAGCTTTCGCGGCTGGTGTAACGCATAAAGCCCGATGCCGAAGCCAGCGCCTTGAGCGTAGGCAGTATCTTGTATTCCAGGTTCAGGCTACCCGAGAACCGTTGCTCCTGATTCTTATTGATGAATTTATCCTGCAGGTACAGTGGGTTGCCAAGCGTGCCGCCGTCAACGCCCGGCAGTATGGCTCCGGTCTCATCATGCGTGAAGCGGGCTGTTGGCGCAATACCACCAAAACGCTGGATCAAGCCGCCGGCTAATCCGCCGTCGGCGTCGGCAGTGAGGTACGAGGGTGTATTTTTATCGTTGTAAGCCGAGAGGTTCAGACCGACCTTCAGGTCTTCGTTTACGTTCAGGCTACCGTTAAAATTCAGGTTGTAGCGCTTGAGCGACGAACCTACCACCATGCCTACATCCTTTACAGTACCCAAACCCAGCGAGAAGGTACCTTTGTCGCTGCCGCCGGAAAAGTTAAGGTAATGCTCCTGTAAGGTACTTTCCTGCAGAATCATGTCTTCCAGTTCTCTTTGCGATACCGAACGGTACAGGATGCTGTCCATCTGGCTCGGGTTGAACGGATTACGGTCTACCAGCAGGTTCCACTGCGGGTTGCCCAGCAACTGCCGGTTCGTGTTGCTCACTAGCTGTGTCGAATATTTGCCGTCCGGCGTAGCCCAGGCAGAGCTCAGCCCCCAGCCCCAGGAGCCCGTGAGCTGGTTGCGGGTGTTGTTGGCTTCGGCGGTGTTGTTGTCCTTTACCGCTGCTTCGTAGCGGCTTCCCAGGCCTCTTCTGTTCCAGAGAATATAGTCTTCGGCGCTCATGTACTCCAACGAGTTACGTCGAATTTGATTCTGGGCGTGCTTAACACTATAGGTCACCTGCGAGCGTCCCGGCTTCCCTTTTTTGGTCGTGATCAGGATCACGCCGTTGGCTGCCCGTGCGCCGTAAATGGCCGTAGAAGCAGCATCTTTCAGCACGTTGATGCTTTCAATGTCTTCTGAATTGATGCCGTAAAGCGAAGGAAAGATCACGCCGTCTACGATCACCAGCGGAGAGCCAGTGCCGCTGAAGCTGGTACCGCCCCGGAAGGTGATGTTGGGTGTAGCACCCGGTTGCCCCGTGGTTTGCTGCACCCGCAGCCCTGTTACCGTACCCTGAAGTGCCGTGGCCACGTTGGTACGCGGCGCCGATTTCAGCACCTTGTCGTCTACCGTAGACACCGCCCCGGTCAGCGTTTGGCGGCTTTGGGTACCGTACCCTACCACTACTACTTCGCCGAGCTTGGCCGTTGCCGGTTGCAGCGCGATTTCGATTGCGGCAGTTGCATTGGCTACCGGTACTTCGCGAGATTCAAAACCGAGGTAGCGCACCACCAGCACGTCGCCCGCAGCCGCTTTTACGCTGAACTTGCCTTCTGCGTCCGTCTGGGCGCCCCGATCCGTTCCTTTAACATTTAGACTGACCCCGATCAGCGGCTGTTTATCCTCTAAAGAGATAACGCGTCCGCTGACTGTCTCCGTCTGGGCATAAAGTTCATGCCCTACGCATAAACTTAGCCATAGAAAAACTACCTTGAGTAAAAATTTACGTTTCATAAAGTGAGAATAGATATTGTGTTAAGTATGACATATTAAAAGTATAGAACACTTTTTTAATTTCCTAACACATTCTTAATCTTTAATACTAAATAAATTAACGCTTATTTTCTAAATTTGCCTAGAGGCAGCTCCTTGTTGCTTTTTAAATAGGTCATACATAACGATAATGGATAATCTTTTTGATAAGATCAAGACAATTGACACCAGCTCCCTGGTAGATAAGGTGGAGACGCGGCTGATTGAACTCCTGATTCAGCAGAATTTCAAGGTAGGAGATGCCATACCCAAGGAGATCGAACTGGCCAGCAACCTGGGCGTCAGCCGCACGGTGGTCAGGGAGGCCCTTCTGCGGCTGCGCATGATAGGCCTGATCGAATCCAAACGGCACCGGGGCGCTGTGATCACCAACCCGGATCTGCTTGCCTTGCTGGAGAAGCGGATGATTCCGCAGGTACTCGACAACGCCACATTGCGAGAGGTGTTTGAGCTGCGGCTGGTGCTGGAGATCGGGATGGCCGACTTTATCATGGAGCGGGTAACGAAGGAGGATGTGGAGGAACTGAAAGAGATTGTGGCCAACGAGCCGGACTTGTCGGATTCCATGCATTTCCAGATCCAGCACGAAATCACGTTTCATGGGAAACTGTATGAGATCACGGGCAACACCACGCTGAAGAAATTTCAGAAGATGCTGCTCCCGGTTTTTGACTACGCCCACAGCAGCGGGATACTTTCAAAAGATATCGCTGTCAAAAAGTTTGTCTCGCACAAAGGCCTGGTGGATATCATTGAGCATGGGTCAGCGGAAATGCTTCGCAATGGGATGCGGAATCACCTGGATAATCACTTTGCCAGGATCTTCATTTAGGTCATGATTTGCTTCTCTGGCAGAAAAATTCTGCTCTCGTAACTGGAGCTTTATTCCTGTATACAGCAAGTTTAGCGTGAGCGTAACTTTTGGTGGATTATGAGGCCAGTTTGTAACTGGCGGAACTGATGGTTTAGGCATAGCAACCTGACATTGTTTCATCGATTCGCCTGCCGGCGGGGCCTCACTTTTCTCCTTGATG
>NZ_JSYF01000162.1:0-14570 GCF_054824225.1 Pontibacter sp. HJ8 | reverse complement strand
TTTCACCCGCTCCTCGCTGGTCGTGGTAAAGGGCGGCGTGGCATACTGATCGATGATCTTCCCGAAAATGATCGGGTCTACCAGCGCCAGCACCTGGCTGATGCCGGCCAGTATAAGCGAAAGGATAACCAGCCCGCGATGGGGCTGCAGGTAGTTCCAGAGTACGCGCATTTAGGATTTAGTATGATAAAGTTCTCTTCCTACGCGGGCATTCGGCACAGGTATACGATTCCCTCACGCTTATCATCAGGGCAGCGTGCAGTTTTACGGCAGGTATAAGCTTTGGGCATAGGCCAAAAAAATGCCCGAAGCCAAAGCTCCGGGCATTTCCTTTACATGTACAGGGCATTTGTTAGTCCCAATACGATGGGTCTTCTACCTCTTTTCCATCCTGCGCCAGTACTACTTTTTTGTCCTGGCCTTTCTGATCGAGCTCCAGCTGGTAGTAGGTCTTGCCGTCTTTTTCTACCTGCTCCACATCATCTACGCGCATGCCTTTATAATTCTGGCTGATGGCAGTACGTATGCCCTGTGGCAGGTCATTCTCCATGATGTCACGTTTGGTCATCAGGATTTTGCCCGAGGGGTCCAGGAGCACGGTATGGTCGATGCGTTTCACATCAAAGTCTGCTTCGTAGTTACTGCCATTCATCTCCCAGTCCAGGTCGGTTGCGTTGGCATACTTTTGCGACAAGGCACTTTGTACGGCTTCCGGAACATCTTTCATGGCAACGTCCTGTGCCTGGGCGGCTATAACCGAAGCTCCTGCTAAAGCAAATCCAACTAATATCTTCTTCATGGTTCTTAGCTTTTAAGTGTTTAAAAAATTGGTATGGTATAAAAGTAAGGTACGAATCTGAAGCAAATCTGAACTGTGCAATTGGGTGACAGAGAAATAGTTGGGTTTTTAGTTTTACCGGTTGCTGTAGGTAGACAGGTATGAACTTTTGGAAATAATCTGGTTTTGAGTTGTGTCGGGCTGATGACGGTATTTTTTTGCGTGCGGGGTAAGCGGCTGCGCCAGAGATTGCTCTCCATCAGAAGGTCTGCATGGTGCGCTGCAGCAGGGCCGTCGCAATATCCTGGCAGGTGGCCTGTCCGTATGATGAACCAACTGGTTGTAACCCGGCCGTTTACAGGTATACGGGCAACACAATCTAATCGTGTGCATGCGCGTTACTATAATGCTGTATTTTATTGCTTTAAGTTTTAATTAAATTTATCTTTCAACTACAACCAAAATAATACACTATGAAAAATGCGCGTATTTTAAAATCAATTGCGATGTTGCTCATTGGCATTCTGGTTTCTGCTACTGCCTGGGCGCAGGACGCCAAACCGAAAGCCAGTCCGCCGGCTACGGCTTCCGGTAAAATCGGCAATGCCACCATCACCATCAACTACAGCAGTCCGTCAGTGAAAGGCCGAACCATCTGGGGGGATTTGGTGCCTTACGGAGAGGTATGGCGCTCCGGTGCGAATGAAGCGACCACTTTTACAACGGATCGCGATGTGATGGTGGAAGGCAAAAAGCTTCCTGCCGGTACCTACAGCTTCTATACCATCCCGGGCGAAGCGGAGTGGACCGTGATCTTCAACAAAACAGCCAAGCAGTGGGGCACCCAGTATGACGAGAAGCAGGATGCGTTGCGTGTAACCGCAAAACCCCGCAAGGCAACGGCTATGGCCGAGCAGCTGGCTTATGATGTAACAGACAAAGGCATGGTGCTGCGCTGGGAGAACGTGGAACTGCCGGTGGCTGTCACAGCGGCAAAATAAGTATCATATTCAACTTATCAAGTCCCTGTCGGGCGCTTTTAGCGTTGGGCAGGGATTTTTTTATACCTGCGCCATCTCCCGCGGCAAGTCTTCCAGCCTGAACCTGGCCAGGAAGCTTTGGGCGTCTGCTATACCTGCATCCGGCCATCCTGCCAAGTCGGCCAGCAGATGCCAGAGTTCTTTTGGCTGCAGCCCCGATTTGCGCATTTCCAGGATAGAGAGAGCGTCATCCGACTTGGAGAGCTTGTGGCCCTCGCTGCTACTGACAATAGGATGGTGCACAAACTGAGCGTTGGTAAAGGCCACTGCTCCGGCCTGTTGTGCCAGGAACAGTTGGGCTGCCGTGGAGATCATCAAGTCCTTTCCCCGCACGATGAGGTTGATGCCCATCTCCAGGTCATCGCAGAGCGAAGCCACTTGGTATGCCGGAATTCCATCCTTGCGGCGAACCACAAAGTCGGGCATTTCGAGCGCCAGCGGAACCGTGCAATGGCCCAGCAACTGGTCCTGAAAGGTAATGACGGTATCGTCAGGTATACGGATGCGCCAGGCGGCGTCGGGAGCCTGCAGCGGCAACTGCGCATCCCGACAGGTCAGCGGGTACAGCCCTTGTGGCGAAATAGCCGAAATCTGGCTGCGGGAGCAGGGGCAAGCGTATACCTGGCCTTGTTCCACCAACTTATCCAGCAGGGCACGGTAGGCAGGCAGGCGCAGGTGCTGCGAGTAATTTTCCTGGAAATCCGTGGGGTTGCGGGGACCTTCGTCATAGTCGAGCCCCATGAAGTCAAGCGTATCAAAAATATCCTGCAAGTACTCCGGGCGGAAACGGGTGTTGTCGAGGTCGTCGATGCGGAGAACCATTGTACCTTGTTGCCGGCGGGCCAGTGCCCAGGTAATGGCAAACGACAGCACATTGCCCAGGTGCAGGTAACCACTCGGGGTAGGAGCGAGGCGGGTTTTGAGTTGCTGTTGCATTTCCAAGGTATAGCTAGCTCTCCGGTGTAGCACAGGGACGGAAGAACCCCGTGTTCAGGATAAAGGCAAATTAGCACATTTTTGTCAGATTCGCTCTTCCCATACCTGTTGCGCACCGCCGCGTAATACCTATAAAGTCTCACGCACAAGTTATAGCCGCAATGAACCAGTTGGAGCAAAACAAACAGAATGCCGTCGCTTTTTACGACCTGATGTTCAATCAATGCCGCCCGGAAGAGGCAATCGACCGGTATGCAGGCCAGGTATACATCCAGCACAATCCGCATGTAGGCGATGGCAAGGAAGCCTTCATTGAGTATTTTGAGAGGATGGCGCGCGAGTACCCCGGAAAAAAGGTTGAGTTCAGGCGCGTGCTGGCTGAAGATAAGTATGTCGTGCTGCACTGCTGGCAGAACTGGCCCGGTGACTCTGACTATGCCGGGATCGATATTTTCCGGTTTGACGAGCAAGGTAAAATTGTGGAGCACTGGGATGTACTGCAGGTAATTCCGGAAACATCGGCCAATGACAATACCATGTTCTGAGTTTCCCGTCGCTATACCTATACCCTCGTTTCGCTGGGAAAATCCGCTACCCGTTACGCCACACTGTGCCCGCTGTTTTTTCTGCCATTTACAAAAGAGCAGCGCCAGAGAATATTGTTGCTCCTGGTGCCTTAAACGCATATTTTCTGCGAGCGATTCAAACTTATCGGCTGGTGTTCAGCGTTAAGAAAGAGACTGCTGCTTGCCTTGGTGCAGGCGTTTTCAACTTAGGTATGGTATCAGGGGAAAGGTAAATGGAGGCGAATCAGTACGGGTATTTTTATGCGCTCTTAGCGGCCCGGTATGTGGTGGTTGCAGGACTGGCGTTCCTGGTTTTCTACCTGCTGTTTCCGGCTAAGTTTGCAAGGTTCAAAATACAGCGGCTTTTTCCGAAGCGGCAGGATTATGTGCGGGAGGTGGGCTATTCGTTCCTGACCTTCTTCATTTTCGCGGCGGTGGGAGTGCTGCTGATTTCTCCTGCCGTCAAGCCCTATACCCGGCTTTACGACCTTATTTCTGAATACGGCTGGGGCTACTTTGCGCTGAGCGTGGTGCTGGCGCTGCTTATCCACGATACCTACTTTTACTGGACGCACCGCCTCATGCATCACCCACGGCTTTTCAAGTGGTTCCACCTCACGCACCACCGCTCCGTCAATCCTTCTCCCTGGGCGGCCTTTGCCTTTAGTCCCCTGGAGGCTGTCGTAGAGGCAGGTGTGATCGTTGTCATTGTCTTGCTGATGCCAATCCATGAATACGCGATCCTGCTGTTCCTGCTGCTGATGACGATCTACAACGTGTACGGGCACCTGGGCTATGAAATATACCCGAAGTGGGTGGTGAACAGCCGGCTGGGCCGCTGGCTCAACACTTCCACCAACCACAACATGCACCACAAGTACTTTAAGGGAAACTATGGACTTTACTTCCGGTTCTGGGATGAGCTGATGAAGACCACGCACCCGCACTACGACAAAACGCTGGCCAGCCTGGTAGACCCGGAGCAGGTCAAGGTGGTAAAGTAGCCGATCTTCTGGTTACTGCCAGCCATTCCGCTTTTTCAGTTCTGTGATGTGTGCCAGGTGGTGCTCGCCGTGCCAGGCATACAGGCCAATGTGGTGGCGGATGGTCTGCTGACCGGAAACGGGGTGCACAAAGGTGCGGTCCAGCTGCGAAGTTGTCAGTTGATGGAGCATCAGTACCCAGCGCTGATGGAGTGCGTGCAGCAGCGCCAGCGAAACAGCCGGATCAGCCGATCTGGCCTCCGGTAGCTCCGCCCAGGCTGCTTCATCGTAGGGGCGAATCGTGGGATTGTCTTCCGTGAGCGCCAGCTTTTGGCGGGTATAGCCGTTGAGGTGGCTGTCAGGGAGGTGGTGCACTACCTGGCGCACGGTCCAGCCGCCGGGGCGGTAGGGCGTGTCCAGCTGCTCATCGGTGAGATGGGCTACCGCTTCTGCTACCCGCGTGGGCAGGCTGCCAATGGATAAGATGTACAGGTTCAGCTGATGCTCTGTGATGAGCTGAGGTGGGCTGTAATGGCCGATGGGGTAGCGAAGTTCATCCATAACTATGCTGGTTTAAAGCTAAATATAGGAAATTACCGGAGCGGCAGCGGCACTGGCAGCTTTAATTTTTTACTCTCACGAGTTGACCCGCCGCCAAGCCACTCCATCACAAGGCAGCCTCAGAGTTTAATCCTCCATTTGCTTCATCAGGTAGGCCGCGTCGTCTTCTTGCAAACCTTGCGGCAAAGCAACTGCGTATGTAGAACATGTTTCGCATCACAGCTACTGCTATCCTGCTTGGCCTGCTCCTGGGGCAGGCCAAGCTTGCTTTGGCTCAAACTATACCGGATCCTTCTCATATGCTGAAAGATTACAAATGGAAGAACCGGCTGCTGCTGGTATTTGCGCCCGCTTCGGATCACCCTGAATACAAGCGCCAGAAAGAGCTGATCAGCAAACAGACGCAGGGGCTCCAGGACCGGCACCTGCTTGTGCTGGATATTACAGGCGGAGAGGAAGCGGAAAAGCAAAAGCTCCGGGAGCAGTTTAAAGTGAAGGCGACGGAGTTTACCATCCTGCTTGTAGGGAAGGATGGCACAGAAAAGTACCGTAGCCGGCAGCCTGTGTCTATGCAGGCTATTTTTGAAGTGATCGACCAGATGCCGATGCGGCAACAGGAAATGCGGGAGCAGAAATAGTTATACCCGCAACAAACAATCTCAGATGAAGAACGATGACAAAATCTAAACTTACCTATACCGCCCTGATCACAGGCGCCTCCGGCGGCATTGGCCTCGAACTGGCCGAGCTGTTTGCGCAGCAGGGCCACAACCTGGTGCTGGTGGCCCGGTCGGAGCAAAAGCTCGAGCAGCTGGCCCTGCAGTTTGCCGTCAGGTATAAGGTATACACCAAAGTAATCGCCAAAGACCTGGCCAGGCCTGAAAGCCCCGGGGAGATATTCCGGGAGCTGCAGCAGGAGGGGCTGGGAGTAGATGTGCTGGTGAACAATGCCGGCTTTGGTAACTATGGCTTTTTCAGGGACACCGAGCTACAGAAAGAGCTCGACATGATGCAGGTGAACATGGTGGCCCTGACGCACCTGAGCAAGCTGTTCCTGCAGCAGCTGCCACCGGGGAGACACGGCAAAATACTGAACATCGCTTCTACGGCTGCCTTCCCGCCGGGACCGCTGATGGCCGTATACTATGCCAGTAAAGCATATGTGCTCTCGTTCTCGGAAGCGCTGGCAGCAGAGCTAGCCGACGAAGGGATTACGGTCACCGTGCTTTGTCCGGGTGCTACCGATACGGACTTTAAGGAGAATGCCAACCTCGAAGGTTCAGGACCTTTCAGCCAGGCCTTGATGGCAGATGCCCGGAGCGTGGCCAGGGCAGCGTATGAGGGACTGATGGCCGGCAAAGTAGTGGTATTCCCGAACCTGAAGGATAAACTCACGCCGCTGCTGGTCAATCTGGCACCCCGCCGTATGTTGAGAAAAGCTGTCTTGAACATTCAAAAGAAACGACAATGACTTTCCGGCCACGGCCTTTGCAGCCGGACGAGGAGCGCTCCCTGGCTGAAAGTGTCAGTTACCGGCTCTCCTCCTTTCTCCGCTCCTTCACCACCGTGCTGTATGTAGGGATGGGCATGGCCCTGGTAGGGATGGTGATGAAATTATGGGGGCTGACAGGCGGCAGCTTTGTGTTCGTGTTTGCCATGGCCGTGCTGATGCTGCTCTTTCTGGTGCAGGTCGGCCTGTCTTTCTTCTACATCCTGTCCAATGTGCGGCTGGCCTTGCTGGGGTCTGTCAGCAGTCTGGCCCTGGTGCTGGGCTTTCTGGCGCTTGTCTTCCGCTACCAGAACTGGTATGGCTGGCAGGTGGTGTTCTTTACCGCGCTGCCGATGTACCTGCTGACAGGTGTGCTGCTATACCTATACCTGCGAAAATACAGGAGATTACATGCGCCCCTCCGCAATTTCCTCTACCGCAACCTGCTGATTCCTTTTGGCTTTTTGCTGGTGCTGGGCATCGTCTCTTTCCTGGCGGATGCCGAAACATTCAATCAGGAAGAAGACACCATGCTGCAGAACTCCCCGCTCGAGCCCGACGCAGCGGAGGACACCACGGATCTATGGCGGGCGTACTGATTCGGACCAGCCGCCTGGCTCTTGCCTCCGCTAATCCTGCTGGTAAGAGTACGAGGACTTGTACCTGAACTCTGCCGGAACCAGGATATACTTATCTCGCCGGAGGTTTCGGTACAGTTGCCGGGCAAACGTATTGTTGAGCGTTTCATAATACGCATAGACTCCGTTCACCACCGACTGGGCATACCAGCTAGGTTCCAGTGTCTGCGTATCGATCAGGTATGAATGTAACAGCGTATTGGTCTCCGGCTTGTCCAGAAAATTGGTGTCTGTCGATAAGGTATAGGTATGCCAGAAGCTCCGCAGGTTCACAAACAGGATCGTCTCCACACCGGTTTGCTTCACCACATCCAGAAATTCAGCGTAGCTCACATCCGCATTGATCTTAAACACATCCGACGAGTGCACTACCCGGGTCTGGGCTCTTTCCGACAGCGTTTGCTGTAGTGTGTTTTCCAGGTGTGAGCGGTATTTGGACAACTCCAGGTTATTAAACTTTCCCCGGATGTGGGTTTGATAGGAGGCCGAATCAAGCCGGCTGAAGTCTTCGCTGATGTTGCCGACCAGGGTAAGGATGCCGATGTAATGTTTTTATGGCGCTTCTACCTTCTCTGTATGGCTGGAGGAAGTAGCACATCCTGTTAGGAAAAGGAGGGCGAGGAGGAGCGGGTAGAGTGTTTTCATGGACTGCTGGTTCAGGTATACCTGTATGAAATATCTTTCATATGATATATAAGCAAAAGGCAGGCCAAGCGGTTGGGTATCAAAAGAATACTTGCATCGAACTCCTGGCTGTTTAGAAGGAAAGCTTACTGGTTGCAGCGCTGGTCCATGAGCTGCAGCTGCTCTACCGGGAAGCCTTTGCTGCTGGCAAGCAACTCCAGCCGGGTATAGGTAGCTTGCGCCAGGGTGGGGGTGCGCGACAGGATCCAGAGGCTTTCGCGGTCCGGGGAGCCTACCAGCACATAGCGGTAATCGGGGTCAAGGTCCAGGATCCAGTAGTCGCCTGTGAAAGGCCAGAAGAACTGTACCTTCAGCTTGCTGTTGTTGCTGCCTTCCACCGGAAAGGCCTTGCCTTTTACATCGCTTACTTTTCCGGTCGGGCTGTCTTTGCGGCAGGAGTTGTATACCTCCACATAGCCTGCTTCTTTTTTGAACGTATACTCGGCCGTGGTGCAGTGGCAGCCTTTTGTGAAGCGCTGCGGAAGGGAAGCGATCTCGTACCACTTGCCCATGTAGCGCTCCAGGTCGACAATGGGTACGGTGTCGAGCGGGGCATGGCTACGGCTGCAACTGCTGATCAGGACGGCGCCGAGCAAGGTGGCCCCGGCAGTGAGTATGAGTTTCTTCTTTTTGGTGAAAGCCATGCATGAAGCTGGTTAGAGCTGCCTGGCCATCTTGTAATGCTGGATAGTGCCAAACAACAGGTATGTTTTTTCTATTACTTCATACCCGTTGCGACGGTAAAAGTTTACGGCATTTTCCCGGGCTTGCAGCGTCATGATCTTGGCGCCCATTTTCTTGGCCCGTTGCTCGAGGTAGCGGAGCAGCTGGTCGCCCAAGCGCTGTCCCTGCTTGTCGGCCCGTATACCCATAAACCGGAGCTGGCCCTCCCGGATGGCGTTCAGGTGTAGCCGGCACACGCCGATGGCCTCTCCTTCGTCGTCTACCAGCATGGCGTGTATGGCCCGGTCGTCGTCCTCGGCATACTCACTGCCTTCGGGCTGGTTCCAGGGGCGGCGCAGCGTCTCGTAGCGCAGGCTGTAGTATTTTTCAAAAGCTTCGGGGGTGGCAGGTTCTATTATCTTCATAGGATTAAATGGCTTCCTTGCTAAATGGGTGACGTGTAGTCTAAGGTAACCTGACGGGCAGAAGCAATGACCCGTCATTTTCAAACGCCACTCCAAACGACCTTAAAGGTAACGAATGCATAAACAATTTAACAGGGTAGCAAATTAGCAATTCAACAACTGACAATTCAACCTTTTAAATAACTTTGTAAGTTTTAAATCGTGTAAATCTTATTTCTGATACTTATTCTCAAAACTATGGCATCTTTTGATATCGTAAGCAAAGTTGATCCGCAGATCATGGACAACGCCGTAAATACTGCCCGCAAGGAGATCCTGAACAGGTACGACTTCCGGGATACCAAGGGCTCCCTGGAGTTTGACAAAAAAAACAATGAAGTGCATATCAGCATGGAAAACGACATGCGCCTGCAGCACACCGAAGACGTGCTGATCGGCAAAATGGTCAAGCAGGGACTGGATGCCACCGCCCTGGATTTTTCCAAAGACGCTTACCAGTCCGGAGCAATGGTCAAAAAAGACATCAAGGTAAAAGCCGGCATCGATAAGGAAACCTCCAAGAAGATCATGAAGCTGATCAAAGACAGCAAGGTGAAGGTGTCAGCGGCGATCATGGACGAAACGATCCGGGTGACGGGCAAAAAAATTGATGAGTTGCAGGAGGTGATCGCGCTTATGCGCACGAACGCTGCCGAAATAGGTATGCCGCTGCAATACGTAAACATGAAGTCGTAATACTTAAATTGTTAGATTGCTGAATTGTTAAATTGTTGACCTTAATATTGACCATTTAACCATTGACAATTTGACCAACCAACTCACCTTAACTCACCTCCTGTATGGAAATATTTGCTAATCCGGATACCTGGATCAGTTTGCTCACACTGACCTTTATGGAGGTCGTGTTAGGTATAGACAACATCGTGTTCATCTCGATCATAGTAGGCAGGCTGCCGAAGGAACAGCAGGCGAGAGGGCGCAACATCGGCCTGATGCTGGCGCTGGTTTTCCGTGTGATCCTGCTCTTGTTCATCTCCTGGATCGTGAGCGCGAGCGACCCGATCTTCTCCATCAACCTGCCGTTTACCCCCGAGGATTTCGCCGTTTCCTGGCGCGATATCATCCTCTTTGTGGGTGGTCTGTTTCTGCTGGCGAAAGCCGTTACCGAAATTCACAACAAACTGGAGGGCGAGGAAGAGGAGGCCCAGGGCGCAGCCAAGGCCTATGCGACCATGGGCCAGGTGCTCGTCCAGATCATCCTCATCGACATCGTGTTCTCTTTCGACTCCATTCTGACGGCCGTAGGTCTGGCGCAGGAGGTCATTATCATGATAATCGCCGTTATCCTGGCCATGATCATCATGCTGATCTTTGCCAAATATGTGAGCGATTTTGTGAACAAGCACCCAACCGTGAAGATGCTGGCACTGGCCTTCCTGATCCTCATCGGCTTCATGCTGGTGGTGGAAGCCCTGCACCAGCACATCCCGAAAGGCTACATCTACTTTGCCATGTTCTTCTCGCTGCTGGTAGAAATGCTTAACATGCGCCTGCGCAAGAAAACCACACCGGTGCACCTGCGTCAGAGCGAAATCGTGGAGATAGAAGAAGAGACCCCTGTGGTCTAGCAGCACCCTGCTTATTCTGTAGGGCAGCGGCCCCACCTATAGCTGGTGGGGCCGCTGCCCTTTTTTGCTGGGTATTAGGGCTTTAAGAGTAACCTTTTTAAAATTGTTTCTATATTAGAAAAAGTAAATGCAATTCTGCTGCTGCCATGCCCTACCGGAATTATCTGATCGCGCTTTTTCTGCTCACTGCCTTAACGGCGCTCTCTATACTTAGCATAAAGCTGATGCAGGCACCGGAAGCTTTGCCTGCCAGTGCGCCCGCTACCGAGTTTTCGGCTGAAAGGGCCATGCAACACCTGCGCCGGATCGCACAAGAGCCGCATGCCATGGGCACGCCGGCCCATGCGGCAGTGCGCCGCTACCTGGTGCAACAGATGGAAGCGCTGGGACTGCAGCCGCAGGTGCAGGAAGCCGTGCAGGTCACCCAGGTGGGGGAAGCAAGCCACGCCGGGTATGTCTACAATATACTGGGCAGGCTGAAGGGGCAGCAGCCGGGCGGGAAAGCGGTACTCGTGATGGCACACTACGACTCGCAGCCCAACACCCCCGGCGCCGGCGACGATGGAGCAGGTATAGCCGCTATGCTCGAAACAGCCCGGGCGCTGCAGCAGGGGGAGCCTTTGCAGCACGATGTGATCTTCCTGATGACGGATGGCGAAGAGTATGGCCTCTACGGGGCAAAGGCCTTTCTGAAGCACCCCTGGGCAGCAGAAGTAGGCGTGGTGGTGAATGTAGAGGCGCGCGGGAATTCGGGCCCCAGCATGACCTTTGAGATCAGCCCGGAGAACGGCTGGGTGGTGGAGCAGTTTGGCCGTGCGGCACCTTACCCGTTTGCCAGTTCCATGATGTACGAGGTATACCGCCTGCTACCCAATAACACCGACTTCACCGTTTTCCGGGATGCTGGCTACACCGGGCTGAACTCCGCCTTCATCGATGGCTTTGTGCACTACCACAAAATGACCGACTCGCCCGATAATCTGGACCAAAACAGCTTGCAGCACCATGGCAGCAACATGCTGGCGATGGTGCGGCAATTCGGCAACGTAGCGCTGGACGATACCAAGTCCCGGGACAAGATCTTCTTTAACCCGGCCGGCAGCTGGCTCGTGCAGTATCCGGCCGAACTGAATATGCTGTGGACTGCGCTGGTGACACTGCTGTTGTTTGTGACTGTACGGGTGGGTGTCCGGAAAAAAGCGCTTACCCTACCGCAGGTGATTGGTGGCCTGCTGAGTTTTGTGCTGATCGTAGCGGTCGTAGCCGGCGTGTTCTTTCCGGTCAATAGCCTTGTAAAAGGGTTTCTGCCTTATGCGCATGACATCAACGGGGTATACGGTGCGGGCAGGTTCTTCATGGCCTATCTGCTGCTGGCGCTGGGCCTTTTTCTGTTGCTGTGCTGGCAGGTCCTGCGCTGGATGTCTCTTTTTTCGCTGGCGCTGGGCGTCTGTGTGCTGTGGTTTGTGCTGCTGGTGCTGACGCTGCTGCTGTTGCCTGCTGCTGCTTACCTCTTCCTGTTTCCGTTGATTTTCTGCCTGGCAGGTATGCTGGTCGTCTTTCTGCGGGGCATGCATCAGCAACAGGTCGCGTGGCCTTTTGCGATCGTGTTGCTGGCAGCCGTAGTGCCGGCCATCTTTATGCTGATGCCGATCGTGCGGTTTCTGTTCGTGGTCTTTGCCCTGCAGATGCCTGAGGCCATGGTGGTGCTCCTGCTGCTGCTGGCCGGGCTGGCTATCCCTTTGCTGGTCATCATCGAACGAAACTTCAGCTGGCGGATGGTGCCTCTGCTGCCCATCCTGCTCTTGTTGGTAGGCGCCATTCAGGTATACAGGGCCATCGATGCCGAGAAGCCGAGCGCAGCGCAACCCTTGCACAGCCATGTAAGCTATTACCTCAACGCAGACGAGGGTGAAGCCGTGTGGGCCTCTGCCTACCAGCGGACAGATAACTGGAACAAGCAGTTCTTTCCGGCGCCTACTTCAGGCGCACTGACCGAGGTATACCCCATGGCTGCGCGTGTTTACCTGAAAAATCAGGCAGCAGCTATACCTGTGGAAGTACCCGTAGCTATTTTGCAGAACGAGGCCATTGAGCCCGGAGAACGGATTCTCACGCTGCAGCTGCGCTCCCCGAGAGGGGCGGCCCACCTGGACCTGGTGCTGCAACCGCAACTGGAAGGGGATTTTCTTTCAGCTTCCATCAACGGAGAAGCACTCACGCTGCAGCCCATCCAAACAAAGCAGGGGCCGGTATACTTTGCCAAGGTGCATGGCCTGCCGGAGTCAAAAGAAGTGGAGCTGGAAGTGCGCCTGAAACAAGGTAGCAACCTGTTGCTATACCTCTGCGACATTTCCATCGGGTTGCCGGAGCAGCTCGTGCAGGTGCCTATGCCGGACTACGTAGTGCCGGAGCAGGGCCGGGAGAGCAACCTTCTGCTGGTGCGTAAATCCTATACCTTCTAACAGACAACCGCACTGCTGTAATTTGAATTGAAGTCCTGAAAGGCGAGGCTGCACTTTTAGCTGAATTTGTCAAACAGCTGAACCTGAGAGGGAAGGTATGCGGTATAGGGGTATGCCCTTATGAAATTCACCCGACCTATGCTGATTGATAAACTCCTGACGCTGGCTTTCGGCTCGATCTTCCTGCTACTGCTGGCCTGTAGTGATGCGCCCGAAACACTAAACCAGCACACCACGGAAACCCCTCCGCCTGTAACAAACCTGAGTGCCAGTACGGCCTTTCTGGATTATGCTGCCAGCACCAACCTGCTGCAGATCGAGCTGGCACGTCTGGCCATAGAGCGGGCGCAAAGCGAGGAAGTAAAGGTAATGGGAGAGCACGCTCTCAAGTACCATACGCATGCATTAAACAAACTCAGAGCGACCGTAGGCGAGGCACAGCGCGCCCATTTGCCCGATTCGTTAGGCACTGCCGACCAGGGCATCGTCCGGGAGTTTACCAGTCTGCCGGCTGCTGAGTTCGATAGCCGGTACCGGGATTACATCATATCCTCGCACAGCTCCCAATTAGAACGATTTCAGGAAGAACTGCTTAAAGTGGAGGAAAAGAAGACCAGAAAATGGATAATGGAGGTGGAGGAGCACCTGCGGGAGCGTATCCAGCTGGCCAAATCGGACACCATTGCGCTCTAGCGCGCTGACAAGGAGGGGAGAAGGTATAGGTATAGGTGGTGTTACAGGACTGGTTTTCAATCAGCTCCAGAGGTCGGCCGCTTTGCGTGCCATCCTGAAAAAAAGCTCCTTTTCGAGGCCTGCTACCTGCCGGGCCTCGCACTCCGAATACCCATTTTCGGAAGCGTTGAGGTAATCGTAGTAGAGTTGTGCCAGCTCCAGCGAGTCATCTTCAAACTGTTCCGTCAGGCTTTCCCGCTGCAGCTTTTCGGGCTCGAAGATCTTGGAAGGGTATAGCTTGTCGAGTTGGTAGATGAGGTATTTCTGCGAGGTGTTATCCGAGTGGCTGCCGCCACCCAGGAGCTGCTCCAGTGGCAGGTCATCGTCATCCTCGAACTCATCCTCAAAATCATCATCCACGGCCAGCGGCTCATACACGATCAGGTCGAAGCCGGTGAGCTCCAGGTAATCATCAAACTGCTCTTTGATCGGGATCAGGGTCGGGGATTCGTGCTGGTTGTTGAGGATGTTGGCAATATGCAAAGCGATTTCCTTTCCCTTGTCGCCGGCACCGATCAGGATCTGGTTGAATTGGGTAAAGTCGCAGCCCAGGTAGATGAACTTGTACTCGTCATCCAGCACGGTAAAACACCAAAGCGTGATAAACTCCGTGTCGTCAATAACGACCGTATCTATATAGAGCTCGTTTATCTGGATGTAGTATGGCGAGTACTGCGGAGTGTCCATGGCTGACAATAGCTTTCGTTGAAATTCAGGTTTAGGCAGCAGCCTGGCCGGCTCCATTCAGGTGCTGTAATTGCATATACGCAGTAAAGGTGCACATGGCAAAGTATCTATATAGAAAGTAAGCGAAGGGGTTTAATCTTCGTGTCGGTAAATAAAGTACAACACGCCTCCTAATATAGTCACACCAATACGTATAACCCAGCTGATAGTTTCGCCCCATTGGTCCAGCCAGTTAAGTACTACCAGATTAGCGCCTGTAAAACCCAAGAAAAGCGATACAAAACCAATGATCAGGAGG